>JBDTAG010000270.1:0-8761 GCA_039924745.1 Rhodoferax sp. | reverse complement strand
GCCAACGCCCCCGCACCCGGCCCCGGCGAAAGCGCTTGGGGCACGGTGCGCCAAGGCGCCAACATTCAGGTCGCCTACTTTGACCAGATGCGCAACGCGCTGGACTTGGACGCCACGCTGGAGGACTTCATCAGCCCCGGCAGCGAGTGGATCGAGATTGGCAACCGCAAGCAGCACGTGAAGAGCTACTTGGGCGACTTTTTGTTCTCCCCCGCGCGGGCCAACTCGCCGGTGCGCTCCCTGAGCGGTGGCGAGCGCAATCGTTTGTTGCTCGCCCGCCTGTTCGCCCGCCCCGCCAACGTGCTGGTGCTGGACGAGCCGACCAACGACCTGGACATCGACACGCTGGAACTGCTGGAAGACCTGCTGCAGACCTATGACGGCACGGTGTTTCTGGTCAGCCATGACCGTACCTTTTTGGACAACGTGGTCACCAGCACCATTGCCTATGAGGGCGAAGCCAAGTGGCGTGAATACGAAGGCGGCGTCAGCGACTGGTTGATCCAGACCAAGCGCGCCAACGCCATCAACGCGGCGGCTGGCAAGACTACTGCCAAGCCCTTCAACTACGAGCGTGAGCAGTTGCAAAAGCAGGAGCAAGCCACGGCTGCCGTTTCTGCCAATGCAGCGACTGCGCCTGCTGCACCGCCACCCACCAAGACCAAGAAACTCAGCTTCAAAGAGCAGCGCGAGCTGGACGGTCTGCCTGAGCAAATCGCGGCGCTCGAAGCCGAGCAAAAGGAAATAACTGACGCGCTGGCCGACGGCAGCCTGTATTCCATCGACAACGTGCGCGCGATGAAACTGGCAACGCGCAATGCCCAGATCGACGACGAGTTGATGGCGGCACTGGAACGTTGGGAAGTACTGGGCAAGCCTGCGTAAAAGGCGACTACTTGGCGCACAAGCGCAGCAGCGTGCCGACCAAGTGGTCCAGATCAAACGGCTTGCCCACGTGGTCATCCATGCCGGCATCCAGACAGGCTGCTCGGTCTGACGCCATGGCATTTGCCGTCATTGCAATGATGGGCAATGTGGTGCGCCCCAAATTCTCGCGGATGGCACGGGTGGCTTCGTATCCGTCCATCACCGGCATCTGCAAATCCATCAGCACCGCATCAAAGGAAGGCTGCGCGGCGGCAACCGCGTCAACGCCCTTTTGCCCGTCATCGGCCAGCGTGACATCGGCGCCTTCTTGCGTGAGTAGGCCCTTGGCCACCAACTGGTTGATTTTGTTGTCTTCCACAACCAACAGGCGCAGGCCTAGCAGCCGCTGCGGCTTGCCAGGACCAGCGCCACCGGTCACTTGCCCGGATGCAGGCGCTACTGCTTCGCCCACCTCGCAGAGTGGCAACCTGACAGAAAAGAAAAAATTACTGCCTTGGCCCACTGCGCTTTTCAGCTCCAATTCGCCGCCCAAAAGCCTGACCAAGCGACTGGATATGGACAAGCCCAAGCCGGTGCCACCATAGCGCCTGGTGGTAGATGCCTCGGCTTGCGAAAAACCGTCGAAGATATGCGCCTGGTTCTCTGGCGCGATACCAATGCCGGTGTCGCTCACGGTGAACGCCAACACCACGTCCTGTTCACTGCGCTCCACAACACGGACCCGCACAACCACTTCACCCTGCAGCGTGAATTTGATGGCGTTGCCTCCCAGGTTGATCAGCACCTGCTGCAGGCGCATATCGTCACCCAACAACCCCAACGGCACGGTCGGCGCCACTTCATAGCGGACCATGACCGGTTTTTCTCCAATGTTGGCTGCCAAAATGACTTGCAGATTGCCCAGCATTTTGTCCAGGTTGAAGGGGCGCGGGTCGAGCGACATCTTGCCGGCTTCGATTTTTGAAAAATCCAATATATCGTTGAGAAGACCCAGCAGCGAGCGCGCTGCGCCTTCGGTCTTACGGGTGAAGTCTTGTTGTTCGGCAGACAGGCTGGTGTTGTGCAGTAGCGTCAACATGCCGAGGATCGCGTTCATGGGCGTACGGATTTCGTGGCTCATATTGGCCAGAAACTGGCTTTTGGCAATACTGGCCTGCTCTGCACGGGCCACCGCATCCTTCAATTGGTCTTCGGTCAATTTACGGTCGTGGATGTCCTTGCTGGAACCTGCCATACGAACGGCCTGCCCCTGCGTATTGCGGTAGACCTTGGCACGCGTGCGGAACCAACGGTAGCCCTGGGTCTTGGTGTGGATCAGGTTTTCCTCGTCGTAGTCTTTGCGACCCGCTAAGGCCTCTACGCATGCCAGACGATTGCGTTCCCGGTGCTCCGGCTGCAGGATACGGTTGAAGTTCTCGGTACCAGCAGGCATTTCATCGGCTGTGTAACCGAGCAATTTGTAGTAGCTGGGCGACCACCACTGGGCATCGGCCTGTACGTCCATCCAATCCCACAAGCCGTCGCTTCCACCTTCAATGGCTAGGCTGATGCGATCCGACATATCGGCCAATGTCTTTTGTGCCTGCTTTTGCACCGTGATGTCGCTGCTGATTTCCATGAAGCCCACCAGCTCGCCTTTGGCATCGTGGGTGGGTTGCACTTCGGTATCGACCCAATACTCTGCACCAAGCTTGTTGCGATTCAAAATTTCTACACGGCAGGCCTGGCCGTGTTGCAAAGCATTGTTCAACTTTTCGATCGCGCTTGGGTCTGCCTTGCCGCTGCCCAGCAACTCTCCAGGCGTCTTGCCTTTGGCTTCTTCGGCCGTGTAGCCGGTCAGGCGTGTGAAGCCCTCGTTGACCCAATTGATTCGCATGTGCGAGTCGGCAATCAGGACAGCATTATTGGTGTGCTGCACCACGCGGGCCAAGCGGTCCAGATCGGCTGTCATGCGTTCGGCAAGTCGTTGCGCGCGCAAGCGCCCTAGCGCCAGCAACCACACTGTGAGCGCACCCAGCATGCTGGCCATGGCACCCGCTATGCTGGCCAGTGCCAGGCTGGAGCGGTCTTGCGTGGCATTGACCTGGGCATTGCTGCTCAGGCGCATCTGCAGCGTGCGCCCCCCGACCAACAGCGGGTGGATCTGGATCAAACTCGGCGGTACTGCGTACTGGCCGATCTCGGAGTCGTAAAGCAGACGTTCCGCCTGGCCAACATCACCGTCCCACAACTCCACGCGCACACTATTGTCAGCAATATTGGCCACTCCACGCAGCAGCTCGCCCACGGCCATGGGGGCGACCAGCAGGCCAACCAGGGCGGCCTGGCGTTGCTGGGGTGTTAATGGATTTGCGCCTTGGCGGTAAACCGGCAACAGGTAGAGGAACCCTGGGGTCTGACGGCTGTCTTGCACCAATGTCAGTTTGCCGCTGAGTGCAGGCTCTCCGGTGTTCATGGCACGTTCGACGGCTTCACGTCGCACCGGTTCCTGGCCCACGTCAAATCCAAAAGCTGCCAGGTTGTCAGTGATCGGCTCTATAAATTTGATGACGAACAGATCGGCTGCGGTACCCCGGCTTTGCACGTTGAAGTTGGGCGCACCGTCTGCACGCTCTGCCGCCACAAACGCATCCAGTCCCACGCGTGGAACCCGGGCAATAAACCCAAAGCCTCGGATGCCAGGCAATTCGTTGGTCAAATCACGCGCCTCGACGTAGGCTCGGAATTGACCGCGCGATAGGGTGCTGCTCGTGGCATAGGCGCCGCGCGCGCCCTTGAGTCCCTGCAACGACTGGTTGAAGCGGCGTTGGACTTCAGACTCAATGCGCTCGGTGCCGCGGTCAAACAGCATCTTGGCATCGCGATCGAGGTCGTGTTTAAGCCAAAGTACCAAGGCGACAGTGGCTGCCAAACCCAGTAGCTGCGCGGTGGCCGTCAACGCCAGCGCGGCGGTGATGCTGAAATGCGGCCGATTCTTGTCCCCGGTTGACGAAGCACCTGCGGAGGAATCCTTGGTGGTGGGTGTTGCCTGCGACACCTTCAAGCGTTGCACCCCCATAGAACAACGCCAATAGACTGCGGGAGCGGCCAACAGGACCAGCAGCGCCACATTCACCAGCGTTTCACCCGTACGATTGAAGCCAGGCGCCAGTACTGGCAGCGCAAACATGACCACGCACTCGGCCAGTGCAGTGATGCCGGTGATTTCAGCGCAAAGGTGTACCGGGTTGAAGGGTTGCTTCATGCCGCCTGGCTTTGGGGGTCACACACGGGGTGACGATGTCTCAGGATAGCAGAGAGCACTCGGAAACCCCACAGGCCACTTAGACAACGCCCTCACTGCGCAAACGTGCGATCGCCGCAGCATCCAGCCCCAAGCCCGCGAGCACGGCATCGGTGTGCTCGCCCAGCGCAGGCGGCGCGCGGCGCAGCACGGGCGGCGTGTCGGTCAGCCGCAGGGGGCTGGCAACAGACGCTATTGATTTTATAGCTGTATCGTTAGCTACTGCGAGGGCTAGAGGCTGATTTACCTTAAGCCCTCGGGCTATGACCTGTGCATCAGCAAAGGCTTCGTCGACTGCGTTGATAGGGCCACAGGGCACGGCTTTGTGCTCCAACAAGGCCACCCATTGCGCCGTAGTCTTGGTCTGTGTGACCGCTTCAATCTGGGGGATCAGCGTGTCGCGGTTGGCCACACGCAGCGTGTTGCTGGCATACCGCGGGTCTTGTGCCCATTGTGGTTGGCCGGCCGCTTCACAAAAGCGCGCAAACTGGCCATCGTTACCGACGGCCAGTAGCATGGCACCGTCCAAGGTGGGCAGCGACTGATACGGCACCAGGCTGGGGTGGCTGTTGCCTTGGCGCTGAGGCACCTTGCCAGTGTTCAAAAATCCTGCTGCCTGATTGGCCAGCGTTGCCATGCCCACATCGAGCAATGCCATATCGATGTACTGGCCCACGCCGGTTCGGTGGCGCACCTCGATGGCCGCCAAAATGGCGCTGCACGCATAGACCCCGGTGAACAAATCGGTCAGCGCCACGCCCACCCGCAAAGGCCCGCCGCCCGGCGTGTCAGCGCGGTTGCCGGTGATGCTCATCATGCCGCTCATGGCCTGGATCATCAAATCGTACCCCGCGCGTTCCGCATAGGGGCCGTCCTGGCCAAAGCCGGTGATGGAGCAGTAGATGAGGCGTGGGTTGAGGGCCTTCAGGCTGTCGTAGTCCAGCCCATATTTGGCCAGGCCACCGACCTTGAAGTTTTCAACGACCACATCACTCTGTTCGGCCATTTGGCGTATCAGGGCTTGGCCTTCGGGTTGGGCCATGTCGATGGTGACCGAGCGCTTGTTGCGGTTGCAGGCGGTGAAGTAGGTGGCGTGTGTTGTGTCGTTGCCTTGCGCGTCTTGCAGGAACGGAGGGCCCCAGTGGCGGGTGTCGTCGCCGTCGCCCGGCTTCTCCACTTTGATGACGTCGGCGCCCAAGTCGGCGAGCATTTGGGTGCACCAAGGACCTGCAAGGACTCTGGAGAGATCCAGGACTTTGATGTGGGGAAGAGCGGAGGGTTTTTCTTGTGTCATTTGGCGTCGCAAAAAAATCAGAAAGCCGCAATCCCCGTCTGCGCTCGACCCAAAATCAAAGCATGGATATCATGGGTCCCCTCATACGTATTCACAACCTCCAGGTTGACCAAATGCCGGGCCACGCCAAACTCGTCCGAGATGCCGTTGCCGCCCATCATGTCCCGCGCCAAGCGCGCAATGTCCAATGACTTGCCACACGAATTGCGCTTCAAAATCGACGTGATCTCCACCGAAGCCGTGCCCTCGTCCTTCATACGCCCCAGCCGCAAACAGCCTTGCAAGCCCAGCGCAATTTCAGTCTGCATATCCGCCAGCTTCTTCTGGATCAACTGGTTGGCCGCGAGCGGCTTGCCAAACTGCTTGCGGTCCATCGTGTACTGGCGGGCGCGCAGCCAGCAGTCTTCGGCCGCACCCAATGCGCCCCAGGCAATGCCGTAGCGTGCTGAGTTCAGGCAGGTGAACGGGCCTTTCAAACCCTGCACGTCGGGAAACGCGTTTTCTTCCGGGCAAAACACGCCGTCCATGACGATCTCGCCAGTGATGGATGCGCGCAGGCCGACCTTGCCGTGGATCGCGGGGGCGCTCAAGCCGGCCATGCCTTTTTCCAGCACAAAGCCGCGAATCGGGCCAACCTGGCCGCCTTCACTCACCTCTTTGGCCCAGACGACAAACACGTCGGCAATCGGGCTGTTGCTGATCCACATCTTGGAGCCGCTGAGTTTGTAGCCGCCGGCTACTTTGTGTGCGCGGGTCGCCATGGAGCCAGGGTCGGAGCCGTGGTCGGGTTCGGTCAGACCGAAGCAGCCGATCCATTCGCCCGTCGCCAACTTGGGCAAATACTTTTGGCGTTGCGCCTCGGTGCCAAATTCAAAGATTGGCACCATCACCAGGCTGCTTTGCACGCTCATCATCGAGCGGTAGCCGCTGTCTACGCGCTCCACTTCGCGGGCGATCAGGCCATAGGACACGTAGTTCAGGCCCGGGCCGCCGTATTGCTCGGGGATGGTGGGTCCCAGCAGGCCCAGTGCACCCATCTCACGGAAGATGGCAGGGTCGGTCGTGCCGTCGCGGAAGGCCTGGGTCACGCGTGGCAGCAATTTGTCTTGGCAGTATGCGGCGGCGGCATCGCGCACCATGCGTTCGTCGTCTGTTAGCTGGCTGTCCAGCAAAAAGGGGTCTTGCCAATTGAAGGCTGCGTGGTGGGCCATGGGATCTCCGATTCAGTGTGGGTTTGACCCAGATCGTAGTGCGGAATCCAAATGACGACAAACGATAGTTTGTCACCCAGGTATGCGCCCAGAACATACCTGAACGGCTTTGCAGGTTTAGAGGCGCGTGACTTTGCTGGCTTCGACCATGCCAGAAATACCATCGAGCAGCAGCACCAGCTCACCGCGGCGCAGGATCACGTTTTTGATCGATTCAACCCGGTTGTCATACCGAACCCGGTCACCCGCCTTGAACGGAGGCAAGCTAGGCGGGGGCACATACACCGCACGGATCGATTGGGGATTGGCCACGGGGGCAAGCTTGCGAGCAATAGCGGGGTTCTGTGGGGCCAATTGTTCCAGCGCCGCGCGCACAGCGGCACGCATGGCGTCGGCCGTAAAGGGCTTGGCCAGCAAAAACAGTGCGCCCGCTTCGTCTGCCGCTTGCTGATGGGTCGGGCTCGTCGTCTGCGTCAGCAACGCAAACTGGCAGTGGGGGTTGATCTTTTGCAGGGCCTGGTGCAACGCAATTCCGGTCAATGGTTCTTTGGCGAACCAATCGGTAATCAGAAAGTCCGGCCGGTGGGAAGCGGCCACTTCTGCTGCGGCCTGCGGGTTGGCGGACGTCTTGATCGACGCGGCATCAAAGCCATAGCTGGCGAGCAGTTGTTGGGCAAAGGTTTGCAGCGCAGGGCTGGGGTCGACAACTAAGAAACTAACGGCGGACATGGGCTAAAAACAAGGCAGAAAAAAATCAACGAACGACGACTGTGCGCTGCAACTGGAGAGTATCGCACCGCCACAAGCACATGCAGCGTCGTGCATTGGATGCGCGGCTCTAGTTTGTGGCTCGCTACACTGCTTTGCATGCGACGCAAGATCCCTGCCATCCACACGCTGCTGTGCTTTGAAGCCGCCGCCCGACACGAAAGCTACACCCGGGCCGCGCAAGAGCTGGCTTTGACGCAAAGCGCCGTCTCACGCCAAGTCGCTGCGCTGGAGGAATATCTGGGCCAACCGCTGTTTACCCGCGCGCGCCACGGCGTCGTTTTGACGCCGCGTGGCCGTGAATATGCGGCCCAGGTAGCAGACCGTTTGTTGGCGCTGGAGCGCGACACGCTCAACGCCATGTCCACCCAAGGCACGCAAGGCGCCGTGCATTTGGCGGCAGTCCCTACTTTTGCCACGCGTTGGCTGATCCCTCATTTGCCCCACCTGCAAGCGCTGTATCCCGATATCGTGGTGCATATCGACACCCGCACACGTCCGTTCATGTTTGCAGACTCGGGGTTTGATGTCGCCCTCTATGCCGGTACTGCTGAACAGGTGGCCAATTGGGCCGGAACCCATGCAACGCTGTTGATCGAAGAAGAGGTTGTGCCGGTATGTGCGCCCGATCTTTTGGGTGCGGTGCCGCAACCGGTCACTCCTGAGGCCTTGGCCGCACTACCCCTGCTGCAGCAAAGTACGCGTCCTTTCGGATGGAGCCAGTGGTTTGATGCCATGGCAGCGCCCGCCCCACTTGCCATGTCGGGACCGCGATTAGAGCTGTTTTCGATGACGATTGCTGCCGCCATCCACGGTCTGGGTGTCGCACTGGTGCCGCGCTTGTTGGTTGAGACCGAGTTGGCACGTGGGGAACTGGTTGTGGCGTGTGACAAACCCCTGCGTGGCGAGCGGGCGTATTACCTGATCGCACCACTGGGCGATACGGAATCGCAAGCCGTGATGCACTTTCGGCATTGGCTCGTTGCGGCAATGGCTGGTTAAAATTGCTGCCCGACGTCCTACTACACGCACCTTGCGCGCAGCAACGACGCCATTCATGAGACTGCCAACCCATAGCAGCTCACATTTCACTTTTCTCATACCGCTTGTTTGCCATGAAAATCTTCTCTTCCGCCGTGTCTGGCGCGCGTTCAGCCTGCATCAAAATAGCTCTGTGCGTGCTACCGTTCATGTTGGCGTCGACACCTGCATCCGCGGTGTCCCTCAGCATGGGCAACGTGACCAACCCCGTCATCGCAGGTGGAACCTTGACCGGCACCAGCAACTTCGGTCTTGTCAATTCCAGTCTCGCGTTCA
>JBDTAG010000269.1:0-3960 GCA_039924745.1 Rhodoferax sp. | reverse complement strand
AACGTGCCACGCACTTCACCAAAGCCGATGCGCGCCGCGCCAGCAGCGACACACCCACCGCGGAAGACGATGGTGTCACCGTCTTCCAGAAAGGTGCGCTTTTCGCCATTGGGCAGTGTGATGGCCTCTTTGCCACCTTTGGATAGTTCCATCATCGAGCCCGCTTCATCGATTGCGGGGCCAGACTGGGTGCCGCTGCCCAGCAAATCGCCGGGTTGCAAATTGCAACCATTGACCGTGTGGTGGGCCACCATTTGCGAGACCGACCAGTAGGCGTCGCGGAAGTTGCTGTGTGACAAGCGGTGCTCTGCCAAGCCTTGCTCGCGCATCGCAGCCGTCTGGATGAAGACTTCCAGCTCGATATCGACAGCGCCGCTGTTTCGCAGCTCCGGTGAGTCCAGGTAGGGCAGGGGCTGTGGGTCGCCTGCGGGGCGGCTCCAGCCTTGGCGAAAAGGGGCCAAAGCTTCCATGGTCACCACCCACGGCGATACGGTGCTGGCGAAATTTTTGGCTAAAAAGGGACCCAGCGGTTGGTATTCCCAACCCTGCACGTCGCGTGCCGACCAGTCGTTGAACAGGCACAAACCAAACACATGCTGCTCTGACTGCGCCATGGATACCGGTTCGCCCAATGCGTTACCAGGGCCAACAAAAATGCCAATCTCAAGTTCGTAGTCCATCCGCGCGCTGGCTGCCAGCACGGGCTCGGTCGCGCCAGGGCGCATCACTTGGCTCACCGGGCGGCGCAGTTCTTGGCCCGAAATGCCAATGCTCGAAGACCGACCGTGGTAGCCAATGGGAATCCACTTGTAATTGGGGAGCAATGGGTTGTCGGGTCGCATCAGTTTGCCAATATTCGTGGCGTGGTGAATGGACGTGTAAAAGTCGGTGTAGTCGCCAATCTGCGCGGGTACCGCAAATTCGGCGTCGGCTTGAGGCACCAGACAGGTGCTCAAAGCAGACTGCAACGTGTAGCCCTCACGCAGCGCGCGCGAAAGCGCTAGCCGCAATGTAGACCACTCGCGTGAACCCAGCGCCATAAAGGCATTCAAGGTGGGCGCGCAGCAGGCTTGGGCGGCCTGTTTGGCGCCGTTGGTGAATACGCTTTTGGCGTATGCAGCGGTCAGGTCCAAAATCTGGTCACCAATGGCAACCCCCACACGGAACGCTTCGGCACTGGCATAGCGGCGAAACACGCCAAACGGCAGGTTCTGGATAGGGAAGTCGGTGCCTGCGGCGTTAGCCGAAGCCACCCAGCTGCGAAGCGCGGGGTTGTGGGTTTCGTTCAATGGGCTCACTGCTGCGTCCTGGTGATTGCGTTTTGCTAATTGCTTATTTGCCAGAGAGCTGGCTCGTTACTTCGGTCACCAGATCAACGCCGACGTCCTTGGCAAACATGTCCCACACCGGCTTGACCTGTGCACGCATGCGCACGCGCTCTGCGGGGGTGATGTCGTTGATCAACATGCCCTTGCCCGCCATAGCCGTTTCGGCCGCCTTGGCTTGATCACGCGCCACGCCGCGCTGGAAGGCACGGGTTTCAATGGCCGCTTCCCGCAAAATGGCCTGGTCTGCAGCAGGCAAGCTGTCCCAGAATTTCTTGGACACCAATGGCACAAAGGCACCGTAGGAATGCTTGGTGAGCGACAGGTACTTTTGGACCTCATTGAGCTTGAGTGCGGCAATCACAGCAGAAGGCGTGCCTTGGCCATCTACGGTGCGGGTTTCGAGTGCGGTGTACAACTCAGGCACGGCCAACGGCACGGGGTTCGCGCCCAGCGCCTTGACGGTTTCTTGTGAAATCTTGGCTTGCACGGCGCGGAACTTCAAGCCCTTGAAGTCTTCCCATTTCTGGATCGGGTGCTTGCTGTTGGTAGCGTTGAAAAAGCCATTTTCCCAATAGGCCAAACCGATCAGCCCCTTGGCTGGGAGCTTGTCCAACAGCTTCTGGCCGGTGGGGCCATCCAGCACTTTTTCCGCATCTTGTTCGTTGCTGAACAAGAATGGGAAGTCCAAAATTTCAAACTCTTTGACCATGCCGGTCAGGGTGCTGGTCTGGGGCACGGTGAACTCGATGGTGCCGCCCTGCAAGGATGATGTGACCTGCACGTCGTTGCCCAGGGCACCGTTATAAAAAGGTTTGATCTTGATGCGGCCCTGGCTCTTTTTGTCGACCAGATCCACAAAGCGGGCCACGCCCTGACCTTGGTGGGTTTTCTCGGACAGGGTCACGGCGAATTTAGCGGTAACGTCCGCGATCGCCGAGCTGCTGATCAGTGTGGCCAGCGCCAGACCGGTCAATTGTGCAATCAGAGTGGTTTTCATTGTGCATGTCTCCTTGAGGGTGGTGTGAGAAAGAATCGGAACGAAAAGTATCAGCAGGGCTGTTTAGCGCCACCATCCGGCTGGCACCATGACCAGCGCCGGGAACAAAATCAGTGCAACCAAAATGGCGGCTTCGGCCAGCAAAAACGGCAGCACGCCTTTGACCGCTTCGGCCATGGAAACCTTGCCAATAGAGCTGACCACATTCAGCACCACACCCACGGGCGGAGTGATCATGCCGATGGAGCAATTCATGATGAAGATCACGCCAAAGTAGATGGGGTCTACGCCGGCCTGAATGGCAATGGGTAGAAACACCGGCGTGAAAATGAGCACGATGGGGATGAAATCCAGCACCATACCGGCCAGAAAAACCACCACCATCATGGCCGTGACCAGCAGCAACTGGTTGCCGGAAAACACTTCCAGCCAACCACCCACTTGACCAGGGATGTCGGCCACGGTGATCATGTACGAGGCCACCATGGCCATGGCGGCCAACAACAGTACGACTGCGGTGGTGCGCGCCGTGGTGAGCAGGCATTCATACACTTTTGCCAGACTGAGCTCGCGGTACACCACCAGCCCTACAAACATGGCGTACATGGCAGCCACCACAGCGGCCTCGGTGGGTGTGAAGATGCCAAACTTCAGGCCACCAATGATGATGACGGGCAGCAGCAAGGCCCAGAACCCCTTACCCAGCAAGACGATGCGCTGGCCCCAAGACAGCTTGGGTGCGAGTTGAATCTCTTCGCGCCGCGACACCAACCACCACGCCGCCACCAGCGCCAAACCCATCATCACGCCAGGCACCATACCGGCAAAAAACAGCTTGGTGACCGACACGTTGGCGACCACGCCAAACAACAAAAAACCGATGGATGGGGGGATGACGGGCGCAATGATGCCGCCTGCCGCCATCAGTCCACAGGCGCGGCCCACGTTGTAACCCGCTGCGCGCATCATGGGCACCAAAATGGCGGCCAGCGCTGCGGTGTCGGCCACTGCCGAGCCCGACAGGCTAGCCAGCAGCACGGCGGCGATGATGGCTACATAGCCCAGGCCACCGCGCAGATGCCCGACAAAGGCGCCCGCCATTTCCACGATGCGTTTGGACAGGCCACCGGCGTTCATGAACTCACCGGCCAATATGAAAAAAGGCACGGCCATGAGTACAAAGTTGTCTGCACCACCGATGGTGTTTTGCACCACGATTTGTGAGTCAAACTGGCCCAGTACCAACATGATGGCAATGCCCGATGCCAACAGAGAAAAAGCAATCGGCATACCAATGGCGATGGCACCTAGCAACGTGCCCAAAAAGATAAGGGCGGTCATGCTTTTGGCCCTTTGCCGTGTTGGGTGGCGACGTGTGCCATCTCGGCCTCAATCCGCTCACCCAGGTTCAGAGTCATGGACAGTTCAGCATCGGTATGCGGCTGTGTCAATGCGTCCCATATATTGAATACGATGCTGATGCCCATGCCAACGCCAAACACAATGGCCGATCCATATAACCAGGCGTACGAGATACCCAATACGGGGTAGGTGTTGTCCAGGTTGATGCGGGTTTGCTCCCAACCACCCACAACAAAAATCACGCAGGCTGCGAGCATCAAAACGCCGGTAAAG
>JBDTAG010000268.1:0-6688 GCA_039924745.1 Rhodoferax sp. | reverse complement strand
ATCCGTCACCGTTGTGTCATAGTGAAGCCCCCATCCATGTTTTCATTTCTGCGCAGTTCTACTTTGCCGAATACCTCCAAGACAGCGGACAAGTTGCCCACCGGGCTTGTCGATAAGGCCCCCGATCTGCTGGACCGCGACCACAGCCTATTGGCGTTCAACGAACGGGTGTTTGACTGGGCCGTGCGTGACGATGTTCCGCTGCTGGAGCGCTTGCGCTACCTGTGCATCGTGTCATCCAATCTCGACGAATTTTTTGAAGTGCGTGCCGAACCCCATGTGATTGCCATGCAGGCCGGTGATCGCAAAGGTGTCTATTCGGTTGGTTCGTTCGAACGGCTGGCCGCATCGCTGCATGACATCGTGGGCCGCCAATATACGCTCTACAACGAGAAGCTGATGCCCGCCTTTGAGAGAGAGGGCATCAAGATCGTGTCGCACGGTGACCGCACGCCTGCACAGCGCCAGTGGGTCAAACAGTATTTCGAGCGCGAAGTGCGCCCGTTGCTTATCCCGGTGGGATTGGACCCATCGCATCCCTTTCCCCAAGTTGCCAACAAATCGTTGAATTTCATCGTTCGCTTGGGTGGGCGCGATGCGTTTGGGCGTGAGAACGAAATTGCCATCGTCAAAGTGCCACGCGTGTTGCCGCGCATGATTCTCATGCCAGCCAAGGTGGCCGGAACACGCATGTTGTTTGTGTCGCTGTCGAGCGTGATCCGTGCGCATTTGTCAGAGCTGTTTGCGGGTCGGCATGTAGGCCAATTTTCGCAGTTTCGGGTCACCCGCCATTCGGACCTGGCGGTGGATGAAGACGATGTGCGAAATCTGCGCATGGCGCTGCGTCAGGGTCTGGTGCACCGCCACTACGGTCAAGCGGTGCGCCTGGAGGTGTCGGCTGGATGTTCCCAGCATCTGTCTGACTTTTTGTTGCACCAGTTTGATTTGCCTGAAAAGGCCTTGTACCGTGTGCAGGGGCCGGTCAACCTCGTGCGTTTGACACAGTTGATCGACCTGGTGGACCGCCCGGACCTTTGTTTCCCGGTGTACAAGCCGTCATTTCCTCCGTTGTTGAACACCAGCCTGTCCATCTTCGAGCAACTCAAGCTGGGTGACGTTCTGATCCACCAGCCGTTTGAGAGTTTTGATGGTGTCCTTGAATTTTTACGTGAAGCGGTCAACGATCCACAGGTGTTGGCTATCAAGCAAACCATTTACCGAACAGGGCCCAATTCAGAGCTAATGGATTTGTTACGAGAGGCCGTTCGAAGGGGTAAAGAGGTGACTGTGGTGGTCGAGCTCAAGGCCCGCTTTGATGAAGAGGCCAATATCAATTGGGCCGAGATGCTGGAGTCCATTGGTGCCCAGGTCTTGTACGGCATTGTTGGCCTCAAGACCCATGCCAAGATGATGCTGATCACCCGGCGCGAGGGCAAGACGCTCAAGCGCTATGGCCATTTGTCGACCGGTAACTACAACCCCCGCACCGCGCGGTTGTACACCGACGTGAGCCACATCACGGCCGATCCTGCACTGACCACCGACATGGAACATGTCTTTGTGCATCTGGCCAGCCAAAGCAAGCTTCCGGTGTTGCGCAAGCTCTGGTTTGCACCGTTTCACTTGCATCGCAAACTGATAGACCGCATTGACTCTCTGGGTTTGGCTGCTGGCCGGGGTATTGCGGGGCGAATCGTGGCCAAGATGAACTCTTTGACCGATGATGCTTTGATCCAAAGCCTGATGAGCGCCGGCCGCCAGGGCGTCAAGATCGACCTGATCGTGCGCGGTGCCTGCATGCTGCCTGCACAGGTGCCAGGGCATACAGACAACATTCGCGTGCGCTCGGTTATCGGCCGGTTTTTGGAACACTCGCGGGTTTTCTATTTTTGCGAAGGCGAGGTAGAAGAACTCTACCTGTCCAGCGCGGACTGGATGAGTCGCAATATGGTGCGCCGTGTTGAATTGGCTTGGCCCGTGACCGACCCTGTTCAACGCCAGCGTATCGTAGACGAGTGCCTGGTGGCCTATTTGCACGACGGCGTCGATGCCTGGGATATGGGCGCGGACGGCAAGTACACTCGACACCATGGCAATGGCAAGACGCCACAGCACAGTGCACAGGCTGCGTTAATGGCACGCTATGCACAGCCGGGCAATGGGCCGGGCGGAGCCTAGTCCATGGACCTCATCCTGTGGCGGCACGCGGAAGCGGTGGAGGGCGACACCGCCGACGATGACATGGGGCGTGTGCTGACGCCCCGCGGTGAAAAGCAAGCAGCGCGAATGGCCGCATGGTTAGACCG
This sequence comes from Rhodoferax sp., assembly GCA_039924745.1. Lineage (GTDB taxonomy): Bacteria > Pseudomonadota > Gammaproteobacteria > Burkholderiales > Burkholderiaceae_C > Allorhodoferax. The sequence goes on along the minus strand of JBDTAG010000268.1, from coordinate 4,382 downwards.
CCAATTGCCCGACAGTGCACGCATCTGGGTGAGCCCCGCGCGGCGCACCGACCAGACGGCAAGGGCGTTGCAGCGCAAGTTTCGATCAAGCCAATCCCTGAGTCCCGGGGCTACTAGTGAACAACTGCTGGAATTGGTGCAGTGGCCACATGCCAAAGGCTGTGTTCTGGTCGTGGGGCACCAGCCCACACTGGGCCAGACAATTGCCAACTTGCTGGGCCTAAGCGCCAGCGAGTGTGCCGTTAAAAAGGGTGCACTGTGGTGGCTAAGGCACCGCGAACGTGAGGCTGGCGCACAGACTGTGGTGGTGACCGTTCAGTCGCCGGAAGTAATGTAACTCCCCGCAGTGTTTATCACCGCGATGCAGGGTTTTCGTTTTCAACCAGTTTCATGCGTCGCTGGACTCGCTCCGCTTCAGTGGTTTGGCCCGCTTGGGTGGCGCGCTCCAATTGAACGCCCAGCCAGGCTAAAAGTGGGCGACGCCAACCCTGGGTTGACGCAGTGTCCACCGCTTGGGCGATGGTTGGGGGATTGGCTTTGCTGGTCTTCAGCATCACGCCAGCAGCCACCAGTGTTGACAATGGATCTTTGATGCCTTGCAAGGTGCTTGCGTCAGTGGCGGATCGTGCCGCTGCAGCCTGTTGGCTGGGCGGCAAAAGTGCAATCTGGCTGGGCGAAAGCTGCCCGCGCAAGTAGTCTGCATATGCGCGCTGCGCCGCGGTGGCATCTGTTCGGAGTGCTTCGAACCCGGCACAAGGCTCAAACACCAAACTGGCGACGCGCACTGCACAGTGCAGCAGCTCAGCGTCTGCTAGCAAGTCGGCTCGGCCGGTGCTGGACAATTGCATGCGTGCGCGTGCCAAGTCGGCTTGCTCTACCCGCGTATTGCCCTCCAAATATGCGGCCACTGATCGGTCCATGGCGCCTTTTGCTTCCAGTTGCCAATCGGGTGCTTTGGGGGCACTGGAACAAGCAGTCAACAAGATGGTGCCCAAGGCGAGCAAGAATGCCGTGGTCGTCGTCGTTGTCGCGGCGGCTGTACGTGGGGCGGTGGGTGTCATGGCAATTGAATATCCGTATTGCGTGCAAACGGCCATTTGCGGTTAATTTCATTGACCAATCCATCGATTTTGCGCAGGCTGGTTTCCACATCGGCTCGCAGAACACCGAGGTCGGCTGTCGCTCCCCTCGCATTGGCGCTGATCGCTTGCGCGTCTTGCAGCACCGTGTCGACTTTCTTGATGCTCTCGCGTGCGTCGCCCAGCAAAGCATTGAGCTGGACTATGGTGGCTCGGGTCTCGGGCAGCACGCCTTTATCTCCAAAGACTTGTGTGTCGGTCTTCGCCGCCATGCCATCCAACTTGGCCAGCAAAGCATTGGTGCGGTCAAGCGTGGTGGTGACTTTTTTGGCATCTTGCTCGCTGCCGAACAACACACCCAATGCACCGGCTGGGCCATTGAGTTTGCCGGTCATGGTTTGCAGATTTGTCAGGCTTGCGTTAACCGCCCCTCCGCTTCCGATCAGCGAATTGAGGTTTTCCAAGAGTTCTTTGGTTGCAGATATGACCTTGGGAATCTCGGCGCTGACATCGCCTTGCAGCACGGTGCGAACCGCGTTGTCAGGCAGCGCCGGGTCATCTAGCACGCCAGTGTAAGCGCGTATGTTGGGCGCACCGACCACACCGCGTACCAGCGTGAACACGCTGCTGGTGCGCAGCCAGTGCGCGTCCTTTTGGGTTACGTCCACCAAAATGCGCACTTTGCCAGTCTCATCCAATTCGATGCCACTGACACGACCAATTGGAAAACCCGAGAATGTGAGATCCATGCCAATGACGACGCCCTCGGAGTCTTCTGCCATCAGCACCAAACGTTGCGTAGCGTCAAACGCACCGCGGGCATACATCACAAATAGTATGGAGCTGCTCACCAGGATAAGCATGAAGACCATCAACAGCCGGGCCTTGAATTCCAGATTGGTTGCGGGTGGAATCGGGGTTGGTTCAAGTGCAGTCATAGCGGGACAATAGTCGCAATCAATCAGTAGTAATTTCCCACCAGAGATGCGATTTCAATCAACAGCAAGGTGGTGAACATGCGGACAAGGCCGCGCATTTCGGAACTGGTGCGCACAATGCTGGCACGCGCGACCCTGCTATCTCGCATGCCAACTAACGCAGATGTTATGGGAATCAGCGATACAGTCAGGCAGAACAGCAATATCTTCAGCACAAAGATCAGGGTGACCGCGGGGTTGAATACCTGGCCAAAGAGACGTGTGAAGTTGGCCAGGCCCGACACGGTGAAGCCATAGCTGGCCAGGTACGCAACCACTACGGCCACGACACTGCTCAATGCGGCCAAGGTGGTTCCTGCAAAAAGTCCTGCAATGACACGGGGAGGCACCTCGCGCTGCATGGCGTAGTTTGCACCATTGGTCGATGGGCCGAATAGACCTTTGGCATACATCGTCAGCAGTTCGGCGCCATCTGGAATGGTGCAGCGCAACGCAACAAACAAAGCTGCTGAAAGGGGTATCAACTCCAGCACCAACACCCGAATGACCAATTGCAAAGCGTATTGCGATAGACCGTAGCTGTGCGCGGTAACAACGACTATGCGCGTCAGCACCACGGACGCCAAAGCACAGAGTACGGTGAAGCCCAGCAAAATTGGCGCCGTGTTTACGTACATGTGTCGCACCAGAATGGCTCTGTTGGCGGGGGTATAGCTGGACGGCGACAACGCCAGCACCAAAATGCCCGCACCCAAGTGCATTAAATCCCACCATTCGCCCACGATACGATGGACCGCACGGCCCGCTTGGGCCAGCCAGTGCTGCGGGTGAATTTTTACAGACATGGGAGGATGATAGCGGCGCACTGGCATGTCGCCCAAGCCTGAGGTGTTACCAGATCTAACAGCCTGTTACCTGTAAAGTCCAGGGCATTTTTTGCCAGATCTGCGACTCCTCACGCAAGAGGTACGCCGACTGGGGAAAGGACTCTGCCCAACCAGGACGGCAGCGCAAGTGCAAGTTTCGACTTTGTGGGTCAAGGCGTTCCACCGCCAACCCCGTCATGTTCGGGTCTCGCCGGGCATGGCACAAAATGACAGCCAGCCGCAGCGCCATCAACTGGGCTAGCAAGTCCGTATCCGACAGGGCAGCCTCAATCTTGCGCAACTTGCCACGGTGGCCCAAAACCAGCAGGCTGAGCCGGTGCATCTCGGACAAAGAGAATCCCATCGCATCAGCGTGGTCCAGTATGTAGGCGCCATGTTTGTGGTAGTCGCTGTGCGAGATGTGACTGCCAATCTCGTGTAGTTGTGCAGCCCAACGCAGCTTGCGCAAATGGCGGTCGCCATCGGCCGGTAGTGTTGTCCCCATCAACTGTCCGAACAACTGTGTGGCCACTCGGCCCACACGTTCACCATGGACCGCGTCAACGCCAAATTTGGTAGATAGGCGCTGCACAGTTTTTGTTCGCAAATCATCCGTCTGGTGGGTAGCGCCCATCAGGTCGCAAATCAGCCCATGGCGCAGGCCACCGGCAGCTTGGTGCAAGGTGTGTATACCCAGCAGGCTGAAGAGGGCGCGCACGATGCTGATACCACCGCCGATGATGGCCTTGCGGTCCTCGCGCATGCCCGCCAGTTTGAGCCGCTCGGCACTCTGTGCTTGTAATAATTTGTCCAGCAACCAGTCCAATCCATCCTGCGTCACGCTGCCTGCGGGCCAGCCTGAGGCGACCAGCACATCGGCGATAGCACCCACGGTGCCTGCAGACCCATAGGCGACTTCCCAGTGATTTGGGTGGTAGGCGTCTAGTGCTTCGTCGAGCACTGCTTTGGCCGCAATTTCAGCGATTGCAAACGATTTTTTGGAAAATTGGCCATCCGGAAAATACCGGTTGGACCAGGCAATACTGCCAACCCTGAAAGACTCCATGACCAACGGCGTAGCACCCTGGCCCAAAATGAGTTCAGTAGAGCGTCCGCCAATATCGATGACGATGCGTCGTTCATCCGACTGGGGCAGCATCTGCGCCACGCCCTGATAAATCAGCCGTGCTTCTTCCCGGCCCGAAATCACATTGATGGGAAAGCCCAGTATGGTGTTGGCACGCTGCAAAAATTCATCGCGGTTACGGGCTTCACGCAAGGTCTGCGTGGCAACTGCGCGCACCTCATGGGGCTTAAAGCCCGCCAGCCGCTCGCCAAATCGGGCCAGGCAATCCCAACCGCTTTGCATGGCTTGGGGTGTGAGTTTGCGTTCATCATCCAGACCGCCGCCTTGTCGTACGGTTTCCTTCAAATACTCGGTGCGTTGAAAGACGCCATCTTCTACGCGTCCGATTTCGAGCCTAAAACTATTGGACCCC
>JBDTAG010000267.1:0-5558 GCA_039924745.1 Rhodoferax sp. | reverse complement strand
GCTCCAGTACTTGGAGGGCCTCCTCCAGCAAGGCTTGCGCGGCATCGAACCGATCTAACACCCGCTGGGTGGTAGCCGTTTGAACCAGCGCGAGCCCCAGACTCGAAGGCCAGGCTGTGCGGCGCGCCAAGACCAGAGCGCGCTGCAACCATTCCATTGCGGTCTGCGGGTCGTTCAGGTTCCCAAAGGCGACGCCCAAATTGGTGGCAGCAATGATCTGGCGTTGCACTTGCCCTGTCAGTTGTGCGGCATTGAACGATTTCAGAAGGTGCTCCACTGTTGGAGCGATATCCGTCTTTTGAAAAGCCAACATGCCGATAAAACCGTGAATCCAAACCGACAGAGCGGGATGCGCCCCCGCTTGGGCGGCCACAAAATGCGCTCCCCAGCGCTCCTGCGCCAAATTTAAGTCTTTGAAAACAGTCCACAACGCAATCGCCGCCTCACCAATGTCTGCGCGCAAATTATCGGAACCTTGGCGCGCAAAATATACAGCCTGTTCCAAGTGCTGGTCGCGTCTTTCGGGTTCGCCGCGCTCGCCCATAAGAACGGCAAGAAGAGCGTGGGCGTCGGAACAGCCAATGGCGTCCCCCAATTCTGCAAAGTTTGTCAAAGCCTTGTTTGCCAAGGCTTGGGCTAAATCAATCTCGGCAAACAACCAGTGGGTTTCGCCTGCAGTGAGCGCGATGCGCGCCAGCGTGGCTTGCCGCTGTGCGGGGGTCAATATTTCAGATTCGCACAGCGCACGCGCTTCAACGATCAATTCTTGTGCGCGCAAGGTATCGCGTTGGCGGATATGCCATGCGATCTCTACCAGCAACGCCAGCCGCCCCAATCCCTGTGCGGCTGGCAACAGGGATTCCAACGCCTGAAAGTCTTGTTCTACTACCCAAATTTCCACAGCAAAACCCTGTAGCGTGTTTAAAGCATCATCATGCACATCTTAGAAGCAGTTGACAAACTTTATGCGACAAGACTCGCACCCGTCTGTTCGGCTCTGCACTTCAGCGAGTCGATACAACTCAAACCGTTCAGAATAGTGGGGCAAAGCAGCTGTTGCAATGCATCAATAGGGCTTGCAAAAAAATTGAAGTGTGTTTGTCGCCAATGGCGCAAGGTCTGTAAGATGAAATACTAACGCCCCAAGCTTGCAATCCTACAGCCCCAGGTCACCCTATGGAAAAACCACTAGTGCCGCCCACTGAAAACGACAGGCTACTGGCCCTGCGCCAACTGTTGATTTTGGATACACCACCCGAGGAACGCTTTGATCGTATCGCCGCGTTTGCAGCCAGCGAGTTTGATATGCCCATCGTGTTGTTGTCACTGATAGATGAAGGACGGCAGTGGTTCAAAGCTCGCATTGGGCTGGAAGCTTGTGAGACGGATCGTGACATCTCGTTTTGTGCCCATGCCATTTTGCAAGACAAGATTATGGTGGTGCCGGATGTCGCTTTGGATGAACGGTTTTTTGATAATCCACTCGTAACAGGCGATCCCCACATCCAGTTTTACGCGGGGGCGCAATTGAAGTTGCCCGGCGGGGAGAAGATCGGAACGCTGTGCCTGATCGACCGGGTTCCTCGGCAACTCGATGAGATCGACCTGGCCATTTTGGCCTCTTTGCGCGATCTGGCATTGGAGGAGCTGTTACGTCAAACGGGCAAGGCCGCGCCATGAGTTTGGTTAAAAATGGGCGCATCCTATTGGTGGAACCTAGCACGCTCTCTGGGAGCATCATCGTGTCTACCGCTCGCCAGCTGAATCTTTCCGCAGTGCATTTGGTGAGCAGTGTGCGTAGTGCGCAGCAAAAACTTGACCAAGAAGATTTCGCTGGGGTCATCGTGTCGCTCGAAGAAGACCATGACTCCATACTTTTGATCGAACGACTGCGAAGCGTGAAGTTTTCAGCCGTCAACCCGCAGGTGCCGGTTGCGGTTATTACCAGCAGCATCAACGCATCCTTGGCCTTGCAAATGAAGGTTTTTGATGTCCGCCGTGTGCTGCTCAAGCCGTTCAAAGTGCGCGATGTCATCACGACCATCCAAATGCTCCAACAAGCGAGATGATCCAAGTAACTGTACAAAATCCGAGGACGGGAGTAGCATAAAACCACCTCCTGGAGTGGACAATGCACGTCTTACCCGCAATCAAGCGTTTTGGGTTGTTTGCAATGACCGTGGCATCCATTTCAGCCTTGGGTCAGCCCGTGACCGTGGTCACTGAAGAATACCCTCCCTACAACTTCTACGATGCCAGTCAAAACAAGATTTCTGGCATGGGTACCGAGGTTGTAGAGGAAATTCTCAAACGCACCAAACTGGACTACAGACTGGGCATCTACCCTTGGGCCAGGGCCTACCAGATGGCACAGGAAGCACCCAATGTGCTGATCTATTCCATTGGGCGCTCTGGTCTGCGCGAATCCTTGTTCAAGTGGGTTGGCGTTATCGCTCCCTATGATGTTTATTTGTACAGCCTCAAGGACCGCCCAGAGATCAAGGTGCGCAGCCTTGATCGTGCCAAGCGTTACAAGATCGGCGCTGTGCGCGAGGATGTCCGCGCGCAGTATTTGGAACAGGCCAATATCCCGCTGGATCTGGTCATTGACGATAGCGCCAATGCCAAGAAACTGGCCTCACAACGCATAGACCTGTTTCCGATCGACGAGCTGGGCATGGTGGCGCTGTACAAACGTGAAGGCCTTGACCCCCATAGCGTGGTCAAAGCTTTCAACCTCAAGGCCTTGTCGGCAGGACTCTATATGGCGTTTAGCAAAGAGACATCCGATGCGCTGGTACAACGTTGCCAAGTGGCGCTTGCCGATATCAAGAGAGACGGTACCTTCGAACGGATCCGACTGAAGTACCTTAAATAAGTGGCGCCAATGCCGATGAGGGGCGAGCGTTGGCGGGAAAGGACAGGTTGTGACCCAACTCAGGCCCAAGCCAACATCTTGGCAACGAGGCCCGCTAGCGCACAGGCTCCGATAACGGGAATCACGCCTAACTTGTATCGCATCAACGCCACTGCAGCCAGCACGGTCAACACCAGTGCAAATACGTCAAGTCTTTGTACAAATGTGCCGCTAGCCCCCGATTTTATTGCGATGTGCGCTATAAAAAACAAAGCAAGACTGGCGATGACACCGACTACCGCTGCAGTGATGGCCATCAACGGTGCGGTGAACTGCAGCTTGCCGTGGGTGGATTCCACCATCGGCCCGCCCGCCAGTATGAACACAAAGGACGGCAAAAACGTAAACCAAGTCACCACGGTAGCAGCCAATGCCGCGCCCACAAACTGCGCGTTGGGCCCCAGAACCGCTTTGCTCCAGCCGCCGACAAAACCGACAAATGCCACAACCATGCTCAGCGGCCCCGGCGTAGTCTCGCCCAGTGCCAAACCATCAATCATCTGCGTACCACTGAGCCAACCAAAGTGCACTACAGCACCCTGGTAGACATAGGGCAGTACGGCATAGGCACCGCCAAAAGTCAGAAGAGCAGCTTTGGTAAAGAACCAGGCCATTTGCGCGAGGGCACCATTCCACCCCTGCCATGCCACCAATACGCCCAAGGGCAATAGCCACAAGGATGCGCCGACGAGAAAAACGCGGGCCAGGCGTGACGGGGTAAAGCGGGCATGCTCTGGGGTTGGCGTGTGATCACCAATCAAACACTCTGAGTCGATGGCATCCAATGCATGGGCTTTGGCAGTGCCTTGGCCCACCACCACAGAAAATTGACCAGGCACATAGCGGGAGCCGACCCAACCGGTCGCAGCCGCCATCAGCACGATCCACGGGAATGGCACGCCAAAGGCGTAAATTGCTACAAAACTGCTAGCTGCAATAGCCCACAACACAGGGGCTACCGTTGGTTTCTTTAAAGTCTTCGAACCAATGCGGTACACCGCGTGCAACACGATGGCAGCCACGGCTGGCTTGATGCCATACAACAGTCCGGCAACCCAAGGCACGTTACCAAACACCACATAGACCCAGCTTAAGCCGATGAGTATGAACAGCGAGGGCAATACAAACAGCACACCGGCTACGATGCCACCCCAACTGCGGTACATCAGCCAACCGATGTAGGTGGCGAGTTGCTGCGCCTCGGGGCCGGGAAGCAGCATGCAGTAGTTCAGCGCGTGCAGAAATCGCGCTTCAGAAATCCAGCGTTTTTGCTCCACCAGCTCGCGGTGCATGATGGCAATCTGGCCTGCTGGCCCACCAAAGCTGATGAAGCCCAGCTTGAGCCAGAAGCGAAATGCTTCGGCAAATGACACGGGTGGCCGGGGTGACGCCATATCAGACTGTCTGCCGCGTGGTGTGTGGTTTAGGCCGGCAACGACAGCTTATAGACCGAAGTGCCAGCCCGCAAATTCGGCAAAAAGCGAACGGCCTGGCCAGCTTGCAACCCAAAACTGTCTTGCACGTGCAAGCCATTGCGCGCCGCCAACAGGGCCAGATCAGCATGTGTACCGACGCGGATATTGGGCGTGTCGTACCACTGGTACGGCAGGCGCTTGGTCACCGGCATGCGGCCCTTCAATATGCTCAGGCGGTTGGGCCAATGCGCAAAGTTGGGGAAGGCGATGATGCCCACACGTCCCACGCGTACCGTCTCGCGCAGCATGACCTCTGCATTGCGCAGATGCTGCAGGGTGTCGATCTGCAGCACCACGTCAAACGACGCGTCGCCAAACAAGGCCAAACCTTCGTCGAGGTTGAGCTGTATGACGTTGACGCCGCGCTTGACGCAGGCCAGCACATTGGCGTCGTCGATCTCTACGCCGTAGCCCGTGCAGCCGCGCTCTTTTTGCAAGTGGGCGAGCATGGCGCCATCGCCACAGCCCAGGTCGAGTACACGGGAGCCTTCGGGCACCAACTGCGCTAGAGCGTTCATGGTGGTGATATCGCTCATGCTGTGACTCCTTGCGCAATGCTCTCAAAATAGTAGCGCACTACGCCCATGTAACGAGGGTCATCGAGCAGAAAGGCATCGTGCCCGTGGGGCGCGTCGATCTCGGCGTAGCTGACGTCGCGCTGGTTGTCGAGCAAGGCCTTGACGATTTCGCGGCTGCGCTTGGGACTAAAGCGCCAGTCAGTCGTGAAGCTGACCAACAAGAACTTGCAGGTCGCCTTGGCCAAGGCCTTGCTCAGGTCACCGCCATAGGCAGTGGCCGGATCAAAGTAGTCCAGCGCGCGGGTGATTAGTAGGTAGGTGTTGGCGTCAAAGTATTCGGCAAACTTGTCGCCCTGGTAGCGCAGATAACTTTCGATCTGGAACTCGACTTCTTGCGTTGAATATTTGTATTCGCCAGAGCCCAGAACCGAGTCGCGCAACTGCCTTCCAAATTTTTCATTCATCACGTCATCGCTCAAGTACGTGATGTGCCCAATCATGCGGGCGATACGCAAGCCGCGTTTGGGCACGGTGCCGTGTTCGTAGAAATGGCCACCGTGGAAGTCGGGGTCTGTGACGATGGCTCGGCGCGCCACCTCGTTAAAGGCAATGTTCTCAGCCGTGAGGTTGGGTGCGCTGGCCACCACC
>JBDTAG010000266.1:0-8381 GCA_039924745.1 Rhodoferax sp. | reverse complement strand
TTCGAGCGCATTTCCTACCGCCGTGGCTCCCGTCTCTATACCTACCAGCCCACCTTTGATCAAGTCCGTTACCAGTCCGCCACACTGCTGTGCACCACTGCCCACCGCATTCATGACCTTTTTTATGGTTTCCGGGCCACCAATGTCGGCTACCGCACAGCCGCATGAGAGTGCCCCCGTAATGGTGCTCATGCCGGGCACGCTACTGAGCGCAGTGCTGGCACCGCCTGCAACAATGCCTTCCAGCGCGTCGGTTCCGTTGCTCCCCAGCAAGGAAGGCAAGCCGGGAACCTCCAGCAAGGCGTCGGCAATGAGACCACTGGCCTTTCCATTGATAAAGCCTCGGCACAGCCCTACATCTTTGGGTATGACGTTTTTTTGCTGCAAGGCAATCACCATCACCGAGCTAACTATGGTGGCCGGGTCCACCGCCATGACGCGGCCCACGCATGGGGGGTCATCTGCCGCTAACTGCAATACTTTTTCGCCGGTGGAAACGGCTACCGCCACCGCCTTGAAAGGTGCGGCCAAGCATCCCACTGCATCCTTGACGACATTGGCGCGCGCGGGCGTTGGCGCGAGCAACAGCGATGCCAGCAAAACCAGCGGTACTGTGTGCAGGTAAAAATTCTTCTTTTCCACCATTGCAATCCCTTGTCGGTAAGTTGATACCTCCTAAGACGTAAACCGCGACCGCAGTTACGACATACGCACGCGCAATTTTTTTCGAATGAAGTTGTCGCAGTTTTTGCGTCTACCGCGTCTTAACCAAGGAGCGGGCCAAAAGAGGGCCATCCACAACCCACCGACAAGGAGCTTCTATGTTTGTCAGAACTTCGCCAGTCATGGCCCTCACGCTGTTAGCCTTGTGCTGCCTTGGTAATTCCGTCGTCTACGCCGAAGGGGCAGACCCGGTGTCCGACCGTTCGTCCACCACCCAAAAGCTGCAAGGTCTGCCCACCGTGGCTTTGGCGGCGCGACCCATGGTTACGGTCTATGAGGTCACGTCCAGCGTGTCGGAGATTGAGGCCCGCGCCGCCACAGCCATGTTCACCACTGCGCTCATTAAGAGCAAACAGTTCCGGGTAATGGAGCGCAGCAAGATAGCCAACGGCGTGGCGCGCGAGCGCGAGATGAACCAGACCGGCGTGACCAGCGGCAATAGCGCAACCAAGCAGATCAAAGGCGCCAACGTCATCTTCGAGGCCACTATTTCTGAGGCCACAGCCTCCAAGTCCAGCAGCTCGGGTGGCTTCTCGATCGGCGGCATGCAACTGGGTGGGGGCAGCACCGCGGATGAAGTGGGTATGGACGTGCGCGTGCTGTCGGTGGGGAGTGGCGAGGTCATGGATGCGATCAATGTGCGCAAAGAAGTGGCGGGCAATCAGAGTAGTGTCAGTGGCATTGGCAGTTTGCTAGGCACGCTGGCCGCCAACAGCGGCCAAGACTTGCATGGAATGAACCCCGATGCCAACTTTCAATCGGCCCGCAAGGAAAGCATGGACCGCGCCGTTCGGGCTTTGATGGAGCAGGCGATTTTTGAGTTGGCGCAACGTTCCGGTGAATGGGTGGATGACTAACATGCAACGGGGCCACAACCTGCGCTGGTCCTTACCGGGCATGATCCTATTGGCGGCGTTCGGCCACTGGCAGGTGCAGGCCACAAGTGATGGGCTACCAGTTGCGCCACTGTTGCGTGATAGCGCGACGCACTATCGTCCGCCATTTCGCGATCGCCTTGTTTTCAAGGCTCCGCCCAGCCAGTTGTTTGAAACATGGCGATGCGACGGGTCGAACACAGGTACAACCTTTTGGGCCAGTAACCCTTGCCGCACCTACGAGTCTCCATACGATCGCCCCGCCATTCATCCCTACACGGACTATTCCAGTGATCTTCTGCCAGACCCGTTTGCCCCGCAACGTTTCATGTCGCAACCCTATCCCTTGCGACCACCGCAGCCACGTGGTGAACCGGTGCCGGGCGCGCCGCCGTCGCAACTGCCCACCGACCGAAACTATCCTTCGGGCGTTGACTTTCAATCTCCTCAACTTTTAAGGTGAACACCATGACTCTTCGATACTGCCTGTCTTTGCGTTCAACACGCACGCTGATTGGTGCCGTGTTTTTGTGCACCAGCGTTCTGGTCCAAGCCGCCAACCCGATGCCAACCAAAGACTTGAAAGGCCTGACTGACCCCGATGGGTTGAAGCGCTACACCGGTTCGATACTGACTTATCGCGATGATGCAGCCTATGACGAGTTGAAATTCCCCATGGGCAAGGTCGCATCCAAGGACGACCAGGCCGTTGCCGCGCGTAGTCTGGACCGTTCTGGTCAACGCACCATGCTGCAATACCTGACTCCAGTGGGCAAGTCTGCACTGGAAGTGGTGCGCAACTACCAGCAAGACCTGAAGGCTGCGGGCTACAAGCCCACCTTTGAATGCGCGGGTGAAGCCTGCGGCAGCGCAGAGTGGATTCGCCAAGGCTATTTTATTTCGACCCTCGTTTCCGGTGCCTACTGGAGCAATATTGGCGACAACAGCCCTGCGGCTTGCGGTGGTGGCGCCAATGTGGGCGACTTTCGCTACGCGTTGCTGGACAACCCTGCGACTGGTTCCACCGTTGCCGTAGCCGCTTGGCGCCCAGGCATTTTGTCGGCCTATTGCGATGAGCCGGAATACCAAAAGCGCACCAGCATTGTGGTCGTCAAGATGGACGCGAAGGCACGTGAGCAGGCTATGGAAACGCTATCGGCCAGCGAGATGGGCAAGAGCCTCGATTCGAGTGGCAAGGTCGCGGTGTATGGCATCTTGTTCGACACCAACAAGGCCGACATCAAGCCCGATAGCCGTGCGTCGCTGGATCAAATCGGTGCGCTGTTGAAGCAGCAAACGAGCCTGAAGCTGCACGTTGTGGGTCACACCGACAACGTAGGAACCTTGCCTGCCAACATGGAACTCAGCAAGCGCCGGGCTGAAGCAGTGGTGGGCACATTGGTCAGTAGCTACGGCATCGCCCGCGACCGCCTGACTGGCAATGGCGTCGCCAGCTTGGCGCCCGTAGCCAGCAACCGGGATGAAGCGGGCAGGGCCAAGAACCGCCGCGTTGAGCTGGTTCTCCAATAAGAGCATAAGGATTTTCGGCCTCTAGCCCTCGTGGAATAAAACTATATGGCTATATATTTGATAGCTAACGGATCCAGGGGTTGGTGGTGCGCACCCGCGCGCCCAGGGTCTTGAGCAGCTGGGTCAGGCCAAGGTAGGCGCGGTCGAAATAGGGCAGATCGGGTGGAACCGCCTGCAAGAACTGCACGGCTTGGCGCTGGTGCGCGGGCTTGGCACCGGGGTAGGGCGGGTGGTGCGCAAAGTCGTAGACCGGCACCGTGAACGGCAGGCGCTGCCAGGCTTGCATATCTGCCAGGGCAGGGAGCAGTTGCGTACGGAAGTCATGCGTGCTGAGTTCCGGGCTTATCAACCCCAGCGCTTGGTAGGCGTGTTGCAGTCGGTCGGCATCCACCGGACTGTGCAGCAGTGCAGACCACACCATAGACACGGCCTCACAAAAGCCCGCGTCCAGCGTGCGGGTGCAACCAAAATCCAGCAGGCCCAATTGCCCATCCGGCATGAACAGGAAGTTGCCGGGGTGCGGGTCGGCTTGCAAGCGATGCAGCACAAAGGCGCAGTGCATGAAAGTGTCAAACAGCAACTGGCCGTAGTGGTCGCGCTGGTCCTGGCCGGGCTGGGTCTGCAGCCATTCGTTCAAATGCTGGCCCGGCAGGTGTTGCATGGTCAGCACCCGTTGGGTGGTGCGCTCCATCACGGGCTGTGGCACCACCAATCCGGGTAGCGTGAGGTGCCGGGCGAACCACTGCAGCGCGCGCGCCTCGTGCAGATAGTCCAATTCTTCAGCCAGCTTTTGTTCGATATCGGCCATCACCCGTTCGATGATGCTGGCCTTGGGCAGTGCGTCGCTATGACCGCCCAGCGTTTGCAATAGGCTGCGCAGCATGCGCATATCGCTGCCAATCGATGCGGCCATGCCGGGGTATTGCAGTTTGACCGCCACTGCATCGCCATTGACCAGAACGGCTGCGTGGACCTGGCCGAGGCTGGCGGCGGCAAAGGCTTGCGGCTCGAAGTGTTGGAACAGGGTGTGTGGGTCGTGGCCAAATTCCTGCCGCATGACCTTGACCACCAGTGCACGGTTTAGCGGCGTGACCTGGTAGTGGGCACGGGCTAGTTCTTGCCGCATGCCTTCGGGCAAAAAACCCAACTCCATGCTCAGCAGTTGCGAGGCTTTCAGGGCCGTGCCCTTGAGCTGGTTCAACGCCGCAAACAGGATGCGACCCAGCTCTGCTTCGTGTTCCATGCGCGCCTGCGCCTGCTGGTCTGCATCTCGCGCCAGGGATTGAGCCTTGTGCCCCAAGTGCGCCAGGCTCGCGCGCGCCACCGCCATGCCGGCAATGGCACCGCGTGACAGCCGCCCGGTGCTGGGCAACTCGGACACTTTGCGGCTGTCCGTTTTAGCCATGTGCCACTTGCGCCAACATGCGTGGCACGATGAAGCTGTGCACCGGCCCGACGATGGCCATGTACACGCGCCCCAGGCGGTTGTGGTTGTGTACCACCGTGCTTAGAGACACCACAGGCTTGCCACCCACTTCGTGCTTCAACAATGACAGCTGCACGATCAAATGCTTGTCGTCGTCAAACAGGATGGCTTCATTGCTTTGCACGTACTGCAAGCTGAAGATGCCGACGCGGTCGCCCACTTTGTATGCGTTGGCCGGTTTGCGGTCGATGGCGGTGGATAAATTCCCCAGGTGCTTGAGCCCGACCAATCGCACGGCCCGGTTGCGCATGGCCATGAGCGCGTTCATCCAACCGGGTGTGCGTGCCACCACGTGCAGGTAGGTCTGCAGCGCATCCATGTCGGGCCATAGGTCGTCGAATTGGTAGCAGTCGGCAAAGTCGTTGTGGGGCAGGGCTTTGGCGATTTGGCTGCCGCTGGGAATATCGCAGAGTGTGGGCTTGTTCATACGCGCGCCCCACCCAAGCCGCGGCGGGCCAGTTGCAGCAGGTCCAAGAGGCCGCTGCCGTCGTGCATCAAACGCGCCATTTGGCTGCGCACCAGGAAGCCGCCCAGGTCCAGCAACTTGTCCACCAGGCCGCTGCGCAAGGCCAGCACCAGCACGCCCAGGCTCAGGTCCACCATTTGCGTGGTGTTGGCAAACTGCTCCGATTCGTCGCGCAGCCAGTAGGCCATGACGCCGTACACATAGTCGGCCATCAGACCGGCCAGGCTGGGCTTGAAGCCGCAGGGCAGGATCTCTTGGCTGGCTTCGGCCTGTTCCAGCATCTGCATAAAGGCTTGTTTCAACTGGGGTTTGCCGGGTAATTGTTCGCCCAACAACAGCATGGGTGCGCGCTCGATCAGGCCGCGTGCCAGACCGACGAATTCGCGATCCGCCAGCAAGACCTCCAGCAGGCTGTCGATCAGCAACTGCATGCGCTCGTGCAGCGAAAATTCTGTGAGCCCCGGTGTTGTGTCTGCTTGGGCCAGCGCGTCGGCGATGGCCTGCTCAAAATAGGCGGTGACTAATTTTTCTTTGGTGGGGAAATATTTGTAGATGGTGGC
This sequence comes from Rhodoferax sp., assembly GCA_039924745.1. Lineage (GTDB taxonomy): Bacteria > Pseudomonadota > Gammaproteobacteria > Burkholderiales > Burkholderiaceae_C > Allorhodoferax. Next base: position 2,741 of record JBDTAG010000266.1, on the reverse strand, counting down.
ATCGCCGATGTCGGCGGCACGCGCGATCTGCTTCATCGTCGTGCCTTCAAACCCGTGCTGTGTCATCAGGTCTACTGCCGTCTGGATGATGTGCCGGTGGTTTTTGGCTTGTTGGGCTTTGGTGGTACGCATGGTGTGTATGGGAATAGTCGCTCGGGTTCTATGCGGTGCTGCGGGCCGACCACGCGGCATCGGCGCGCAACGCGAAATGGGTCCAAATGCTGCCTGCAAGTTCCGCCAGGCCCATGACTGCGAATGCGGTGAAAGCTACAAAGCCCACGAAGCGCGTGTAAACGGACACCACCAAAAAGGGAGTGAATGCGTGGCTTGCAGCGACCCAAGCGTAGACACCGATCATGAACGCAACCAGCCCAACCACGCGGATCCACAGTTCCGATGTCGGCGCGATGTGAAGAATGGACAGTAGCAGGTTAGGCGTTATGAAAAGCACGGCGCCTATGCACCAGCCAAAAACCGTGACGATGTGCCAGGTGGCCCATAGGATACGGACGTGCCCCTCGCCGATCACATTGCCACCGTTGGTGGGTACGAATCCGCGCTGGCGCATGCGGCGAAAAATCAGAGTTTCACCGAAGACGGAATGCACCAGCCCAACCACAAAGGCGATGGTTGCTGCAGCCACAAAGTACCCGTTCATCGTGTTCCCCCTTTGTACTTCACCAAGCCAAAGACAATGTGCGCTAGGCCCAGAAGAACCACCAGCCACGCCGCGCTGCTTGCCATCGCTCGACTCTTTAAAGCAAATTTACTATCTATTTAATTGCATATTAAGGCATTTTTAAGAAAAGTAAATGTTCTTAATAGTGTGAATTGCGCGAAATAGAGTCTACGAACGAAGAACTCGGACCGCGCAATTCCCTCGCGGCACTCGGTGGCGACTGTGTAGTTTCAATTGGGGCTCAAGGGTGGCAGTTGGCCACCATCATATAAGTTTTCGGGCTCTAGCCCTCGTAGGACATGCGTGTGAAGCTATGAAAATAGTAGCAATTGCGCAACTGCAATCTGTAACATGCCCTAAGCCAATAAACCTAGCGCAGGATTTGACTCAGGAAGAGTTTGCTGCGTTCGTGCTGGGGCCGTGCAAAAAATTCATCGGGCCGGTTCATCTCGACAATTCGGCCCGCGTCCATGAACACCACACGGTCTGCCACTTGGCTGGCAAAGCCCATTTCGTGGGTCACGCACAGCATAGTCATGCCGTCTTGCGCCAGTTGCACCATGGTGTCCAGCACTTCCTTGACCATTTCAGGGTCCAGGGCCGAGGTGGGCTCGTCAAACAGCATCACTTTGGGCGTCATGCATAGCGCGCGGGCAATGGCGACTCGCTGCTGCTGGCCACCCGAAAGCTCACGCGGATACTTGGCTGCTTGGTCGGGAATGCGCACACGGCCCAGGTAGTGCATGGCCAGCTCTTCTGCCTGGGCGCGCGGCAATCGGCGGACCGACATCGGTGCCATCACGCAGTTCTCCAGTATGGTGAGGTGTGGAAATAGGTTGAACTGCTGAAAAACCATACCGACCTCGCCGCGCACCAGGTCAATGCGGCTGAGGTCATCGGTCAGTTCAACGCCGTCTACCGCAATGCGACCGCTTTGGTGTGTTTCCAAGCGGTTGATGCAGCGAATGAGCGTAGATTTTCCTGAGCCCGAAGGTCCGCAAATCACCAACCGCTCGCCGGGTGCGACCGACAGGTTAATGTCATCCAGCGCATGGAATGCGCCGAACCATTTGTGCATACCCGTGATCTGGATGATGGGTGTCATGCACGGCCCCTTTGGTACTGCAACGCTGCTGCGCCAAACGCTTCAAACAGCGGGCGCGACACGGCGTTGTCAGCGGCTTTGAACTCTGGGTGCCATTGCACCCCCAACGCAAAATGATGCTCTGGCACGCTAACGGCTTCAATGGTTCCGTCTTGTGCCCGGCCTTCTATCCGCAGTCCATCACCCAGCCTCTCAATCGCTTGAAGGTGTAAAGAGTTGACCTCAACTGCCGATTCACCCAGCAGCTTGGCCAACATGCCACCGCCTTCAATGTGTAGCGTATGGGCAGGCGCATAGCGTTGATCAAGCCCTGCATGCTTTTCACGCGCGCTGTGGTTAAAGCGATCAGCATCCGACTCAATCGCTGGCGCCAGCGTGCCGCCTTGGCATACGTTCAACTCTTGCATGCCTCGGCAGATCGCCAACAGGGGGATGTTGCGCGCCAGCACCTGTTCAATCAGCTTGAACGCGCTGTGGTCGCGGCCCAAATCAAAAGGCTGGTAGCGTGCTTCGTCATCGGTTGCACCGAACCGGCTGGGATGTACGTTGGATACCGCGCCCGTGAGCAACAGTCCATCGAGAACGTTTAGCAATCCGTCGACGTCGCCATGCAGGTCGCAGGCTGGAACGATGACCACGGCAACGCCCGCTACTTCGCGCAGCGCATCAAGGTACTTGTTGTCCACGGTTTGGCCGGGCAAGTCTCCGTTCATTTGGGCATTGGCCAATACGCCGACCAGCGGGCGGTGGTGTGCGGCTGACGGGGGTTGCAGAATTGTCGTCATAGGTGTGGAAGATCGGCAAAAAAGGGAAAGTGGCGAGATTCAAGCGGGTAGACCACGGCGCATTAGGGTTAGGGTTAGGGTCTACGCGCGGCACCGTTGTAGTGACGTTCGATGCGGACCTGCAGCAGCTCCAAGACGATGGACAAAAACCAGTAGATCAATGAGGCGGTGA
>JBDTAG010000265.1:0-11937 GCA_039924745.1 Rhodoferax sp. | reverse complement strand
GCCGTGTGCCCGCGCCGCCCAGCCCATGCTCTGGCCATGGTTGCCGCGCGTGGCGCTGATGACCTCGGTGGGCATGGCGGTGTTGCGCGCCAGTTGGTCGAAATACGTCAGGCCGCCACGGATTTTGAAGGCTCCCACCGGCGTGTGGTTCTCGTGCTTGAGCCAGCAGGTGGTCCCCAGTTTCTCGCTCAGCAGTGGCCAGGCGTATTGCGGTGTTGCCGCAAAGTCGCGGTAGACCACTTGGGCGCTGTCTTCTATGTCTTGTAGGTTGGGCAGGTTCATGGGGAGTGGATCTCGACGAGGCCTTTGGGGGTTTGAAACTGTGCGCTCAGGCGCGCGGGGCCGGTGTCCACGGCGCCCGGTCCGAACCGCAGGCCAATGGCGTTGTAGGCGGCGTTCAACGCAGCGGCTTGCGGATGCTTTACCTGCAGACGCTGCAGCGTCAAGCCGCTATCGGGCATGGCGACGGTCGGGTGGGTGCCACTCCACTGGATCAGGGTGGGCAGGCAGCCATCGAACAGGCGCTGACCGTCTTCGCGTACGGTGATCTGCCACTGCAGCAAGCCGTTGGGGGTGGGGCGCGAAGCCGTCACCACGGCGCCGCGGTCGATGCCTTGCGCGGCCAGCGTGGCGACAGCGGCGGCTACGTCCGGCACCTTGGCCACAAAATGCGTGAGCGTGGGGCCATGGTGCGCCACATAGTCGCGCAACGCCAGGTCATCCATGTCAAACCAGCGTCTAGCCCTCGTCGGTATTGAAGGTGAAGCTATCGGGTTGATAGCAATGATCTCCAGGTATGCGCCTTCAAAGCCGCGGCTGGCGATCTTCATCAGGCGGTTGTGCGTGCCCATCAACGGGTGTTCGCCGCCAGGGCCGGGCGTTACGCCCAGCGTGGCTTCGCACCACGCGACGCCTTGCTCCAGGCTGGCGGCCATGATGACCAAGTGGTCTACAGATGCCATGGCAAAAGCCCTGGTTTACAGCAGCACGCTGCCGTTGATGCAGGTGACGGCGTCGCCGCCCACCCACACTTGTCCATTGGCATCTTGTCGGATGTGCACGCGGCCTTGCACGCCCAGGCAGGTGCCCTGCGCGGCGACGTAATGCTTGGGTGCGTGGCCTTCTGCGATCAGCCACTGCGCAAGGCTGGCGTTGAAGCTGCCGGTGACTGGGTCTTCGCCAATGGCCTTGCCGTGGTCAAAGAAGAAGCGCACTTCAACTGTGGGTTGCTCGGCGCTATCTTGCGATTTCGCGATCCGAGCGTCGCTACCCGCAAACGCACGCGCCTCGCGGTTGGAGCGGCCTATCAGACCAGTTGCCAGGCCTGGAGCCGGTGTGTCTGCCTGCACGGTGGCGATACCCACCCCGCTAATGCCTGCCGCGCTGATGACGGTATTGAGCTTGGCGGAATCGGGGGTCAACCCAAGCAAGACGGCATGGTCGTCGATCAGCAGACCGAAATGGCTGGGGCCGTTGTTCTGGTGCTGGCTGGCCACGATATGGGCTGGCGGCAAGCCCAGCGCATCGGCCAGCGCTGCCACCAGCTCGGGCGTGGCATCTTTGCGGGTCAGTGGCGGGGCGGCAAATGCAGGGCGACCGCCGGACTGGTCGATGCGGATCAGGCCGACCTTGCACTGCTGCACGACCAAGCCCAGCTTTTGCGGCACGCCGCCATGCTCCAGCCAGGCGTGGCAACTGCCCAACGTGGGATGCCCGGCAAACGGCATTTCATAGCCGGGCGTGAAGATGCGCACTTGGTAGTCCGCACCCTGTACCGCAGCCTCGGGCGTGGGTGCAAGCAAGAACGTCGTTTCAGACAAATTGGTCCAGCGCGCAAACAGCTGCATGTCTTCGGTGCTCAGGCCACTGCCATCGAGCACCACAGCCAGTGGATTGCCCAGGTAAGCCTGATCAGTGAACACGTCGACTTGTTTGAAAGGGCGTTGTTGCATGGCTAATTAACTCAGGGTTACATCCAGCACGCCACAGGCTGCAGGGCGTTGCTGCAATTGGCCAAACCAGCGCTGCACGTTGGGAAAGTCTTGCAGCTCCAGCCGCTTGATGCCATACGCGTCGAACTGCGCTGTGCGCATGCCCCACCAGCGGTGCATTTCGCAGCCCAGCGGAATATCGGCCATGCCAAAGCTCTCGCCCCCCATGTAGACGTGGTCTTTCAGATGTGCGTCCATCAAACCCAGCAGGGGCTCCGTAGCCGCAACCGATTGCTGTATCGCATCGGCATTGCGCGCATCGTCTGCGGTGCGCACCAACTGGATGAAGGCCGGGCCGCCCGCACGGTTGAACGTGGTTTGCTGCCAGTCCATCCAGCGCTCGGCGTCGAACCTCGCTTCCAGCTCAGCGGGGTAAAAGCCGAGTTCAGCACCGTAGCGTGCGCACAGGTAGCGCACGATGGCGTTGGATTCCCACAGCGTAAAGTCGCCGATTTCCAGCAGCGGCACCAGCGCGTTGGGATTCTTCAACTGGTACTCGGCCGTGGTGGTGACTCCATAGCCTGCGCCCGCATCGGTTCGTTGGAAATCCAAACCCACTTCTTGCGCCGCCCACACGGCCTTGCGCACGTTCAGCGAACTGATGCGCCCCCACAGACGCACGACATGCTGCTCTGCCATTATGCGGCGCGGTGTTCGCGGATCGCTGCGGCCAGCGCGGCCACGCCGGTGCGGATTTCATCCACATTGGGCGTCACAAACGACAGGCGCATGGTGCGCGGGTCGGCGTGGTCGTTGTAGAAAGCCGCACCCGGCACAAAGGCCACGCCCTTGTCAACTGCAACGGGCAGCAATTCTTGGGCGTTCATGCCTTCGGGCAAACGCGCCCACAGGAACATGCCGCCGTCGGGTGAATTCCAGGTCACGTCGCTGGGCATATCTTTCGTCAGCGCTTCCAGCATGGCATCGCGTTGCGATTTGTACAGTGCGCGGATGGTGGGGATGTGACGGTCCAGAAAGCCGTCTTTCATGACCTCGGCAATCATGCGCTGGTTGAAGCCCGGGCTGTGCAGATCGGCCGCTTGTTTGGCTTGCAGCAGCTTGGGGAACATGACCTTGGGTGCGACGATGAAGCCCAGGCGCAGGCCCGGTGCCAGCACCTTGGAGAACGAACCCAGGTAGATGCAGCCTTCGGGGTTGCGCGATGTTAAAGGTGCGGGTGGTTCGGTGTCAAACCACAGGTCGCCATACGGGTTGTCTTCGATCAAAGGCAGGCCCAACTCGGTGGCCTTGGCTACCAGCGCGTTGCGGCGCGCCTCGGTCATCGTGCGGCCGGTGGGGTTTTGGAAATTGGGCAGCACGTACAAGAAGCGGGCCTTGTCGGCACCAGTGCCGACCTTGCTCGCCAAGTCGGCAAGGTCTACGCCGTCGTCGTCGCTGGAGACGCTGACCACCTCGGGTTCCATGGGCGTGAAGGCCTGCAAGGCGCCCAAGTAAGTGGGGGTTTCGACCAGCACGCGGCTGCCTGCATCGATGAGTATCTTGGCGACCAAATCCAGGCCCTGTTGCGAGCCCGTGGTGATGAGGATCTGCGCGGGGTCTACATTCCAAGGCAGGCGGGCCGCGACCATTTCGCGCAGCAGGGCAAAGCCCTCGCTAGCCGCATATTGCAGCGCAGCCTGAGCGTCATGGGTTAGCACCTGGGTGCACGCAGCGGTGAATTCGGATACAGGGAAGGTCTTGCTGGACGGCAGGCCACCGGCAAAGCTGATGATGCCGGGCTTCTCGGTGATCTTGAGGATTTCGCGGATCACGGAGGGGTTCATGCGCGCTGCGCGGCGTGCCATGGTCCAGTGGGTGCTGGTGGGGGTGTCGTTAGGTTTCATGGGATGGGTCTCTTGTGTTGGCTGTTATGAATTGTGCGCCTGAAGGCCGCTGCTTTTTATGTCAGAGATTGTCGGTTGGGAAACGGGCATTTTCTTGCCAATGAAAACGGTGGCGATCACGGCCACGCCGAAACCTACTGTGACGGCATCCAGCTTTTCGCCCAGCAGCGGTACGGCCATCAGCATGCTCAAAAACGGTTGTACCAACTGCACCTGGCTGACCCGTACCGTGCCACCCAGCGCCAAACCACGGTACCAGGCAAAAAACCCTAACCACATCGAAAACACCGCCACATAGGCAAAACCCCACCATGCGCTGTGCTGCAACGGAGCTGTGGGCCAGTCATGCGCGGCCAGCGGCAGTGTGAGTGGCAGGGCCATCAGCAAGGCCCAGCAAATCACATGTTCAGCCTGCATGCGCTGCGAAAGTCGGGCGCCATAGCCATAGCCCACCGCTGCGCACAGCATGGCTGCGGCCAGCAACAAATCGGCACCATGCACAGTGACTCCGGTAGTTGTTGTGGCAGCGGTTGCACCCCCATGCATCACGGCAAACACGGCTACCAAGGCACTGCCCAGCGCTGCACAGATCCAAAACCCGGTGGATGGGCGCTGGCGGTGCAACAGCGCACCCACGGCTGCGGTGGCAAGCGGCAAGATGCCAACGATCACACTGGCATGCATGGCCTGTACATAGCGCATGGCAATGGATGTGAACAGCGGGAAACCAAACACCACGCCAGCGGATGTGATGGTCAGTGGTAGCCAGTCTGCGCGGCGTGGCAGGGGTGCACGGGTCAGTACTAAAAAGCCCGCCGACAGGACGGCAGCTACGACGGCGCGGCCCATTGCGATAAAGAGCCCTGACATTTGCGGCGCCTCAGGCGTGCCCACCGCCATACGCGTCATCGGCAGGGTCAAGGAGAAGATGACGATGCCCAACAAACCCAGCCACAAGCCCTGGGTAATGTGGCGCGGGGTGTGGTGGGTCATAGGGCGAGCATCCAAATAGCGGTGACGAGCAGCACAAAGGCCATCACACGGTTAAAGGCCAGCAAACGGCGCCCGGTGCCTAGCGGGCCACGCAGCCAGTCGCGCAGCAACGAACCCATCGCGGCATACAGCAGATTGCTGGTAAAAGCGAAGACCAACATCGTGGGTAATACGACCACCAAGCGATGTGTGGGGTCAGCACGCCCTGCAATCCAGCCGCTGACAATGGCCAGTGCCAACATCCATGCCTTGATGTTGACGAACTGCAGCGCCACGCCCTGCCAAAAACCGACGTGAAGTTGTGCGGCATTCGCCGCACCCATTTGGTGGGACTGGCTTAGTTTGAATGCCATCCACAACAAGTAAGCCACGCCCGACAATTTGACCACCAAAGCCAACACCGGCACGGCCAGCAGCAAGGCGCCTAAGCCCAACGCGCACAGCAGTAGAAGTGCTCCCCATCCTAAGGGCACCGCGCATATAAACGGCATGGCGCGGCGCAAACCACCGTTGGCCGCAAGTGCTGTGGATAAGGCGGTGTTTGGCCCCGGCGTGAAACTCATCGCCGTCGCCAACACCAGTAAGGCTGTAAATTCTTGCCAATTCATGCTCCACACTTTATAGTTGAAATCAACACAGAACCAGTACAGTTTTCGGGTCATTCATCTCAACTGTATTGGTCAGGGTGGCGACACAGACTTCACCTCCCAATCCATTCTGCACATGAGGCCTCCGACATGTTGATGAAAGCCGCATCCCAATCACTGGCCGAGCAGTTGTGCAACCGTTTTGCCGAGCGCATACGCACGCGACTGCTGGCGCCCGGTGCGCGCCTGCCCTCGGTGCGCCAATGCGCGCAACAGCAAGGTGTTAGCCCCTCCACCGTGGTTGCGGCGTATGACCAGTTGCTGGCGCAAGGGTTGATTGAGGCCCGCAAGAACCGGGGATTCTATGTAAGAAAAATGGCTGTAGCCCTCGAAGACATTGCGGATGCCGCTCCCGTTTTAGGAGCAACTCGTGCATCGTCTGGCGGTTTTCAGGCGCAGCATGTACCGGTGAACGCCACGGCGCTGATACGCGGCATGTTCCATGGCAGCTCGGACAAACCGCAACCCGGCATGGGCGTCTTTCCGCATGACTGGTTGGAAACGAGCTTCATGGCGACCGCCGTTCGCAAGGCAACCGGCAACGGAGTGTTGCAATCTTTTTCACTGCAGTACGGTGAACCGGCGGGCGACAGCGGTTTGCGCTTGTCGCTGTCACAAAAGCTGGTGGCTTACAACGTGCACGCTGCCCCCAGCCAGATCGTCACCACAGTGGGCGCGACCCATGCGCTGGATATTGTCAGTCGCACACTGCTGCGCGCGGGCGATTATGTGATGGTCGAAGAACCTGGTTGGGCCATCGAATTTGCACGGCTGGCGGCGTTGGGCATGCGCATACTGCCGGTGCCGCGCCGTGCCGATGGGCCAGACCTTGAGGTCATGGCGCGCTACTGCGAGCTGCATAAACCGAAGCTGTTTGTCAGCGTTAGCGTCTTCCACAACCCTACCGGCTTTTGCCTGTCGCCGGGCAGCGCACACCGGGTCTTGCAGTTGGCCAATTCGCACAACTTCCACATCGTGGAGGACGATACCTACAGCCACATTGCACCTGAACATGCCACCCGCCTGAGCGCGTTGGATGGCCTGCAGCGCACCATCTACGTCAGTGGCTTTGCGAAGATTCTGGCGCCGGGTTGGCGCGTAGGATTTCTGGCGGCACCTGCATCTTTGGTCGAGGCCTTTGTGGACACCAAGCTGCTGGCTACGCTGACCACACCAGCGTTGTTGGAAAAAGCCTTGGCCTGGTGTATAGACCAGGGCCAGTTGCGTCGCCATGCAGAGCGCATTCGCACCCGGCTGGACCAGGCGCGTAGTCGCAGTGTTCAGTTGGCGCTGTCACACGGCTGCAGCTTTGCGGCACCGCCCGCCGGGCTGTTTGGTTGGGTGGAAACGGGCGTGGATACCGACGCGCTGTCGCAGCGCATGCTGGATGAGGGTTACCTGTTGGCGCCCGGCGCTTTGTTCCACGCCGAACGCCAGCCCAGCACGCTGATGCGCATCAACTTTGCGACCACGCAGGATGCGAAGTTTTGGGATACGTTTGAACGGTTGCGGGCGGAGGATACGAGAAGTCAAAATCGTTGACAGCAGATTTTGAACTTGGTGTGTTCGTTGCTTCTTGGTCTGAGCGTGTGAACTTAGAGCGCGAGAAGCGCACAGCCAGGTTTGGTAAATCTTGGGTGTTTGGCTAAAGCGCTGCCAGCGCGTGTAGCAGCGCACGATTTACGTCATTGGCCGATATTTTGTGCGCGTTGCACACCTCACGTATCATGCGCGTGTTTCCGGATTCCAGTGCTGTGGCGACCGTTAGCCAGGCCGTATACGGTCCGGTCTGGCCTATCAGGGCTGAAGTAATGCGCCCTGGCAACGGCAGTCGTTGGATAGCAGCGCCGATGGGTTCCCCCAACAGCAAGTCAAGTTGCGAAAAAATGCCACACAGGTAGACCTCACGGCGCAATTCGTTTTCTATACCGGCCTCGCACAGGTGCTCCATAAGCCGCCCACGCAGGACCATGGATGCGCGAATGGGGGCCAGGTCGAGATCATCGTTGCCTGTGGCAATTTGCTCCATTAGCCAGGTGCGCAACTGGGTGTAGCCCATGACCATCAGTCCCTGGCGGATGGTGTTGACCTCACGGCGAGCGCCCAAATGGGCTGAATTGGCGTACCGCAAAAATCGGTAGGTCAGCAATGGCTCTTCACTCAAAAGTTGCTCTACGGTTTCAAGGGATGCGTCGCTTTCCTGTGCCTTGAGCAGAGCGCGAATGTGCTGGCGCGACGGCTGGATTTGTCTAAACCGGTGAACGTGCAATATTTCATCAACCGGCCATCCGACGACACCCCATATGCTCTGGCGGTCCAGGGCGTGATCGACTAGCGCTTGGCTGGCCAATCCTTGGTAGAGGCAGCCTGCCAACACCGGGCTTGGACTTGTAGGGTGCTGTATCGCGTGCAGGGTTCTCAATGCCTCTTGCGGGGTGAGTGAGCGCAGCGTTTTCTGGAACCAAGCGGTACTGTGTGGCGGCGGGGCGTGTCCTGCCGGGCCACTCCACACTATGGGCCAACCGCATTGGTGGGCTTGCTGCACGCGTTCGGTCAGTGCGGTATCGCTCAACCATGTGTCGGCGACCTCCAGCCAGACACCGCGCGCGTGAGGCTGGTCCAGCAGATCGCACAGCAGGTCGGGGGATTGCACGTTGAGCAATAGCGTGGGGGCGGTGCCTGGCCACGCGCTGGCAATAGCTTCGAGCAGGTGACGCGCATCCACGCCAGTGCTGTTGAGAGGAGCCGCAAACAGCCGCACAGCCGTGCACTGGCGCTTCTGATTCCATATGGGTTCAAAACCCAGGGTGACGCTGCCAAGTACCGAGGAAGTCATGTTGCGCTGCGGGCCACCGCCCGCCTCAACTGATGAAGTTGAAGAGCGATAACTTTTGCACCAGGGCATAAGACTGAAGTGCCGCTTGGTATCCAGTTTGTTGCTTTTGGAAATCGGAGATGCCCTTGACCATGTCTATGTCTTCCGCACTGGAGCGGTCAGCTTCAAGTTGTATGCTGCGCTTGTCTTGGTTGGATGAGATCGTGTCAGCGCGGTTGAGTAGGTCACCGGCTTGACCGCGCACGGCTGAGACGCGCGACATGCCGATGTCGATGTTGCCCAACGCTTGATTGACCGCCTGGATCGCTGCATTATTGTTGCTTGCCCCGCCGATATTTTTGATGGCGTCATCCAGCACACTAAAGATGCTGGGGCGCTCGTTGATGGTGATCGAGTCGCCCACCGCTGGCGTGCCGCTAACCGAGAAAGACAATCCTGGGATGCCCGTTATGGGAGCCGCCGTACTGCTAGGGTAGCTGACGGTGACCGGTGCAAACGGTGCCGGTGCACCCAGTGGCGTCACGGAAGGTGTTTCTGTGATGTTGTAAGTGAGGGTGGTGGTGCCGGGTGTGGTGGTGGAATCCACGGCCGAGAAGCTGACGTTGTAGCTGGGGTAGGGCACTCCCGTCGCGGCAGTGGCTGCGACTGCCGTCGCGGCCACCGTTGCAGTGCTGGTGACGACAACATTGTCGGTGGTCAGAGTGCGTCCCGCCGGAATCGCACTCACACTGGCGTTGAACACGCCGTCTCGCGCAGGTTGGTGCATAAAAGCACTGTCACCGTCTACTGAAAATGGAATGGCGACCTCGGAGCTCCCCGTTTGGCCAGGCAGGCCTTTGAATGTGTAGTCGGGCGCCCCCCCTTGCGGTCCGACAAAGGGCGTCAGCGCGCTGGCAAGTGCACCAAAGAGCGGTTGCCCATTGGTGTCCTTGCGATTGGACAGCGCAAAAATTTGATCACGCAGACCTTGAAGTTGACCCGCGATGGTGGTGCGGTCTACCGATGAGAGCGATCCGCTACCCGCGCTGACCACCAGTTCGCGGAAATTTTGCATCGTGTCAGTGACGTCGCCCAATGTACTTTCCGCCTGCGTAATTGCGTTGCGTTGGGCGTCCAGCGCACGTTGGTCGGTTTGTATACGGCTGATACGGGTCATGGCTCGCTCTGCCTGGGCGGCGGCGATGGGGTCGTCGCTGGCCGAGTTGACGCGTTTACCCGAGGTCAGTTGCTCCTGAACGTTTGCCAAGCCGGTTTGGCGCGTCATGAGGTTGTTGCGCGACGTGTCATACATGTTGGCAGAGCCAAGTCGGGCAAATGAAGGGGTCGACATAAATATGTTCCTGTAGTAACCCGTTTATCGGGATATTGTCTGTAACAGGGTGTCAAAAATGCTTTGCGCAATCTGGATCGTTTTGGCGGAGGCCTGGTAGGCCTGTTGGTACTGCAAGAGCTTTGCTGCTTCTTCATCAAGGTTCACACCAGACACGCCGGTGCGGGCCGTTTCCAAATTGCCAGCAATGGATGTAGAAACTTGAGCCGCGTTGGTTGCACTTTGTGCACGAATACCAATTTGAGCAATGAGCCCTGCGTACCCGTCTGACAAAACAGCGCCATCAAACATGGGCTTGTCCCTTAAATTCATGATGGCGGTGGCATTGCCAGAGTTGAGCTTGAGGTCGATGGTGCCAGCTGCATCCAGCACTTTGCTATTGCTAACCGTGAAGGTATCACCTGGTTTGGGGGAGCCTTGCAACGTCAGCGACCACTGCGACAAGGGCGTTGTTACGGGTTCGGTCCCTTCAATGGGTACGCCAGGTGTGTAGGCATAGCTGGTCGTATTGGGAAACGGTAGTTCATCGCTGCGTGTGTAACTGTTAGCGCCTGTAAAGGTCAATACAACGGGAGCAATAGAGGGCGGATTGCTGCGGGCAACCAACGATGTCTGCTGCAGACTACCGGTATTGGCTGAACCCATTTGACCAACCACCGGGCTCGCAACCGCCAGACCTCGCGGTGTCGAGAACTCCCGGCTGACAGTGGTGGCCGACGTAGCGAAAGGTTTGAGCAAAAAACGGTCGCCTGCTGCAGCAACGCCAGCGCTATTGACGACGTTGATACCGTCCAGCGTAGCCAGTATGGGCGCGATGGTGGGAGGCACTTGTGGGAAAGCAACCACTAAACCGTCAGAGCGGCGGGTAATGGTCCCGGCAGCGGGGCCGCTGAAAGCAACTTCGTAGTCCGATGCGGCAAACTGGCTGGTGTCGCTGATGGATAACGTCAGGCTGGCTGTTCCTGTGTTGAGCTGTGCAGGTGAAGTTGGCGTCAACACGTTCTGGCTGCTGAAGGTAGTTGGACTGAAAATGTTGCCACCTACATTACCGTCCAAGTCCAAACCCAGTGCCTGTTGGTTGTTTATCTCGGTCGTTACAGCCATGGTCAGACGCCCGAGCAGATTGCGGCCTTCGACGAGGTCGGTATTTTGAAACCGCAACAAACCGGGCACTGAACCACCACCCAACGTGTTTTCGTCCAACATGATCTGGCTGCCGTTGCGGTTGATCGCCAGTTTATTGTTGACCGGGCCGCCACCGAAATCTTGCACCAATGAAACGGGTGAAACGGTTGTACCCAACACAAGAGGTTGGCTGCCGCCAATGAAAACCCCTACCGTTCCATCATCTGCCGGTATGGATGTAGTTTGAACATACTGATTCAAATCTCGCACGAGCTGGTCTCGGCGATCCAATAGGTCGTTTGGAGGTTGTCCGCTGCCGGTTGCGCGGGCAATGGAGCCATTTACATCCGCAATACTCTTGGCAAGACTGTTGATAGCGTCAACGTTCTGGCTCAGTGTTTGCGAGACGCCGCCCTGCAAATCGTCCAATTGCTTTGACGCCGAACGAATCCTTGCGGCGGTTTCGTCCACGCTGGTCAACACCACGGTTCGTGCCGTCAAGTCGGTGGGTGCGCTGGCGACATCTGAAAATGCGTTGAGCGTATTGTTAATCGATGCACCGAGGCCGCTTGCACCACCCGGGAACAGCCCCTCAAGCTGCGAGAGATAGTTTGATCGCACAGTGTCTGCGGCCTGCGTGGACGAAGCCAGTGTGGATTGGGTCGTCAGAAATTGATCGAAATTGCGTTTGATCGTTGATACGTCAACGCCTTTACCGATGTAGCCACCCCCGGTAAATTGCCCTTCGACAGTTTGCATAACCACCGTCTGGCGCGAATACCCCGGAGTATTGACGTTGGCAATGTTGTTGCCAGCGGTTTGTAGCGCAACCTGATTGGCTTGCAAGGCCCGAGTACCAATGTTGAGTATGCTCATGTTGGTCCTTGCTTAGGCCTGTGCGCCGCGAATTTGCTGCGTTGTGTTGATGGCTTGGCTCAGCTTGTCCGCGTAGTGGGGGTCGGTGGCATAGCCGGCTTTTTGTAGACTGCTGGCATAGGCTTGGGCTGATCCGGTCTGCTCACGTGCCTTGGCGTAGCGGGGGCTTTCGGAGATCATGCGCGCGTAGTCTTTGAATGCGTCGGCGTAGGAGTCGTAGGCCCGGAAGCTGGCCACTCGTTTTTGTGCCACGCCGTTGACAAACTCGGTAGTCGTGACGTCTGCTGTTTTACCG
>JBDTAG010000264.1:0-4645 GCA_039924745.1 Rhodoferax sp. | reverse complement strand
ATTCACATGGTGCGATATCTGGCTGCTGATCTGTAATATGGAGAGTTTTCAATTCACGGCCCAAAAATCTTTTGGCGCACTCACCTAAACCCGCAGATGCAGTAGGTAGCCCTGCCGAACCCAACCGATTTGGCTCTTGATCCATATTCACGATAGTAGGCTTAAGTTTGCCAGTAATCAACAGCCGTTTCAATGCGATGTAACCGGTGAGCAAAGACTTTCTATTGGGGGATACCGCGAGAAGGGGTTCGGCAAACTGGTCACCAATGAGCTCTGTCATCCAATCGACTTTACAGTAGAGCACCACAATGCCTTCGGCAGGCATCAAAGGTCCCAATTGTTGAAGGCTTCGACTTTGCGTTTGCACGTTTCTTATCAGGGATTGCAGACCTTGTGCGCTCGCGAGTACCGTCCATGCGGAGGAATCGCGTAGGCTGTCTTCGCCCGAGTGGGCATTTTTGAGAAGTTGTTTTAAGCCTGGATTCGCTTCTGACTCCTCTGTCGTGGCGTCTAAAACTGTTACAGAATATCCAAAATTCACCAGTGACAGGCAAAGCTGCCAGAGCAAGGGTAGTTCAGCCTGTTCGTCGCCGTGACTTACCATTGCAACCAGACGCGGACCGAGCTGGCAACCCAGACCTATCAGGCCGGCCCCTTGGTTGGTAAAGCGGTCAAGCATCCATGTGCCCCTTGGGAATGGATTGTGCAGATGGTTGACCAAAGTAAAAACCCAAATCACTGATCTTTGGATCGTATGCCGAAATACCCGTCGTACGCATGGACTGACGCACCAACTTTGCTGCGTTCGCTGGTTCCCAATCTTCAGGAACACGTTGACCGGTAGTAATTCCACGTAGAACCAACTGGTTGCGGATGGCTGTATCGATTGCAGGCCCCAGTTTTACCGCTTCATCCGTCTTTGAAAAAATGGCTTGCTGGACACGTACTGACTTGAATGCGGCTACCGCTTCGTCCAGCGTATCGCCGTGGCTTCCAGAATTCAACACCAACAGACGCTTGACGTTTGGCAAATCGAGCAAATCCATCATTTCTTGCTTGCGGGGATCTCGTGGGGCCAAGCCCGTTGTGTCGATCAATACCATTTTTTTGTTGGACAGCAAACCCAAGAGATCCTGCAGCGCCACTCTGTCATGGGCCAAATGCGCCACGACGCCCAACATCTTTCCGTAGGCGCGCAACTGTTCGTGTGCGCCTACGCGGTAGGTATCTAGCGTAATCAAGCCGACACTACCGGCGCCATGCGTGCGGGCGCAGAGGCCTGCAAGTTTGGCTGTTGTCGTTGTCTTTCCTACGCCCGTAGCCCCTATCAATGCGAATACGCCACCTTCCTCATGTATGGCGGGGCCATCGGCGTCGGTCCGAAGGTTGCGCTCCAGTACGTCCATAACCCAGTGCATGGATTCGGAAGCACTCATTTCCACTGGCATGCGTTCAAGTATGCTCCTAGACAAATTTGGGGAGTAGCCGGACCGGATGAGCTTAAGCATTAGATTGGACTGAATGGGATTCTGACGCGCCTGGCCCATCCATGCCAACGTGTTGAACCGGTCTTCCATCATCTCCTTCATTGCATGGAGTTCTTCGACGATTCCCTGCGGAAGTGCCGCTGATTGGAATGCAAGTGGCGCCTGCTTCACCGTTGGCTCGTTTCTCGGCATGGTGATTTGCTTTTTTCCATGCAGACGTTCAGATGCAGTGAGTATTTGGCGCTCTTGCTGCGGTGCCGATAAGGTCGGCTCAGCGCTGATGAAACTTGCGCTGTTTTCATGACGCTTGCGCAACATGCGTTCTTTGACGTAGTCTTGAAACGAAAGCGTGCTCATGGCTAACTGTGCGGCATCGTCCTCTACTTTGGTAACGACCTCTTGCGGTGCAGGTTTGGCGCTGCGCGTGGGTGTGAAGCTTGCGGGCTTGGCGTTTGGGCTGCTGGGCATTTGGTCCAAAGCGGCTAGCGTATCTTCGGCCGTTGCGACAACCTCCACGCCATTTTCCGTCGGGCGGTTGGACAGTATCAAGGTGCTGTCGCCAAATGCCATGCGTGCTTTGGCAAGGGCCTCGCGGGATGTGGGTGCGGTAAAGCGTTGGATGTTCATGGTGTTGCGCCTCTAAGGATCGGACCGATGCGAATGGTGTGGGTTTCAGGTATCTCGCTGTGAGCCAAAACCTGCAAGCGAGGCGCCACGCGGCGTACCAAGCGTGCTATGGCGCTGCGAATTTGGTCTGGCACCAGCAAACAGGCTGGAACGCCAATTTCTTCTTGTTTCATTGCAGTTTCTGCTGCACTGCGCGTCAACATGTCGGCGACGCCAGGGTCCAACGCCGGGCCTGATGCGCTGCCCAATGCTTGAACCAATAAACGCTCCAAGCTAGGGTCAATGGCGATCACATTCAACTCCCGTGTCGGGCCGTAGATCTGCTGAACGATAGCTGGAGACAAGGCCACACGCACCCGCTTGGCCAACTCAGCTGGGTCGGTCGTAGTGGTTGCGTGTTCTGCAATAGACTCGATGATGGTGCGGATGTCGCGGATGTGCACCGACTCGTCCAACAATAGTTGGAGCACTTTTTGGAATACGGCGACGGAAACCATTTTGGGGACCACTTCTTCGATCAATTTTGGTGCCAGTTTGGCGACATGTTCCACAAGTTGTTGGGTCTCGGTCCGGCTGAGTAATTTGGATGCCTGAACTTGCATCAAGTGTGACAAATGCGTGGCCATTACAGTCTCGGAATCAACTACAGTAAACCCGACCATTTGCGCCGTTTCCTTCTGCTGTTCGTCGATCCAGTGCGCAGGTAATCCAAAGGCCGGATCGGTCGTCGCCGTACCAATCAGCGGCGTGGTGATACCCCCAGGATTGATGGCCAAGTACATGCCTGGGAATGCCTCGCCCTCTCCCACAATTACGCCGCGCAAGGTGATGCGGTAGCCACTTGGTTTAAGCTCCAAGTTGTCGCGCACGTGCACGGGTGGTGGCAAGAAGCCAACCTCTTGTGCAAACTTGCGTCGCACGCCTTTGATGCGCGTCAACAGATCACCCTGTCTCGTTTTGTCGACTAGGGCAATCAAGCGATAACCCAACTCCAAGCCCAACTGGTCCACGGGCTGCAAGTCGTCCCAAGATGCCTCCCCATCGGTTTGCACCGGTGCTACTGCGCTTTCTGGGTCCACCGGCAATGGTTTGTGCGCCAGCGCCCAGGCACCATAGCCCAGGACTGCCGCAATGCTCAAAAACACAAAGTGCGGCATGTTGGGGATAGCGCCCAAGATGAACATGATGGCCGCTGTAATACCCAGCACTTTGGGGGAAACAAACATTTGCCCCACGATTTGCTTGCCGATGTCTTGGTCTTTACCTACGCGCGAGACAACCATGGCCGCAGCAACGGAGATCAGCAGACCAGGGATCTGTGCCACCAGGGCATCGCCAACTGCCAGCAAAATGTAGGTGTTTGCCGCTTGGGTAGCGGTCAGGTCATGTTGCAGTATGCCGATAGCGAAACCGCCAAAGATGTTGATCAACAAAATCAAGATGCCTGCAACAGCATCGCCACGGACGAATTTGGATGCGCCATCCATCGAACCAAAAAACTCTGCTTCTTCACCGACCTCGGCCCGGCGGCGCTTGGCTTCCTTCTCGTCAATCAGGCCGGCATTCAGGTCAGCATCGACCGCCATTTGTTTGCCTGGCATGGCGTCCAGCGTAAAGCGTGCAGACACTTCAGCAATACGCTCGGAGCCCTTGGTCACCACCACGAAGTTGATCACCACCAAAATGGCGAAAACGATCAAACCAACAGCGAAGTTGCCGCCGATCAAAAAGTGGCCAAATGCCTCAATCACGGCGCCGGCTGCGCCCGCTCCAGTGTGACCCTCCAACAGCACTACTCGGGTGGATGCCACGTTGAGTGACAGTCGCATCAATGTTGTGAGCAGCAGAACGGATGGAAATGCTGCGAAATCCAGTGGGCGCACCATATAGGCCGCCACCATCATCACCATCAGCGCGACAGCGATATTGATCGTGAAGAACGCATCTAACAGCATGGGTGGCAATGGCAACACCATCATGGCCAAGATGGCCACAACCAGCATGGGCGCCGAAGCACCTTGGATCACCGTGGTGTTTGTCCCCAACCAGCGTTTCAGCGAATTGATAGAAGTGTTCATGCGTGGGCCGCTTTAACTGTCTTTGCCAAAGGATCGAGGTCTGGTGGTACAAATGGCTGGGCCAGTTCACCGGGCATCGGGCCATCGCCCCGCATGGCTGCACGTAACTTGTAGACGTATGCCAACACTTGGGCTACCGCCGTGTACAGGCTGGAGGGGATGTCCTGGTTGAGCTCCGAATTGGCATAGAGAGCGCGCGCCAACATGGGGGACTGTAGAACCGGGATAGCGTGGTGTTTGGCAACATCCCGGATCTTCATCGCTAACAAATCCGAACCCTTGGAGATAACTTGGGGTGCAGACATGGTCTTTTCGTCATACCGTATGGCAACCGCGAAGTGGGTTGGGTTCATGACCACAAAGTCAGCTTTCGGTACCGAATTGACGCTATTTTTTTGCGCCATTTCACGCTGTCGTTGACGAATCTTGGCTTTAATCTGGGGGTTGCCGTCG
>JBDTAG010000263.1:0-3359 GCA_039924745.1 Rhodoferax sp. | reverse complement strand
TACTGGCAGCCACACGAACATGTTCGTCAAACGTTTTAGCCTCCATGCGCAAGCCATTCTGTTCAATCGCTTGCACATGGGCGGGCCGCGCGATCAGCGTCACACGGTGGCCTGCACGGGCTAGCATGCCGCCGAAGTAACAGCCCACGGCGCCAGCGCCCATCACGGCAACGGTCAATGGGTATTGGAGAAGTTGGCTGGTGGTCATAGCGAGCGCTCTGGAGCAAAAAAAAGGGGTGCATACATTCTAGGCAACATGGGGTTTTGCATATTGACTTTTGACCCCCTGAGGTAGAAATTAGCGCCCTGTACCAAACAAAAGTTAAGGACTCCACATGGTTCATCCGGTCAATTTACAGCGCCGCAGAATTGTCTCAGCGGCAGCCCTCGCAACCACTGGCGTGGGCTTGTTTGGCGCCGCAGGGGCAGCACGCGCCGCCACGGTCGAGCTACCCATGGCCAACGGCCTGCGCAACCTGGCGGTCTACCCTGAGAAGCGGCCGCTCATCGTTTTGAGCTCGCGCCCGCCGCAGCTTGAAACCCCGTTTGAAGTGTTCAACGAAGGCATCATTACCCCCAACGATGCGTTCTTTGTGCGCTACCACAATGCGGGTATCCCAACCGAGATTGACGCCGACAAACATGTCATCAAAGTCGGTGGCAACGCAGCGGGGCAGCCTTTTGAGCTGTCGATGAAGGCGTTGCGCACCGAGTTCAAGCCAGTCGAGTTTTTGGCTGTCAACCAATGCTCGGGCAACAGCCGCGGGCTCTTCAATCCGCGCGTAACCGGCGGCCAATTGGCCAATGGTGCCATGGGCAATGCCAAGTGGTTGGGCGTGCCGCTGAAAGATGTGCTTGCCCGCGCGCAACCCAAAAACACTGCACGCCAAGTCACCTTTAACGGCTTGGACATCGCGCTGTTTGGCGGCGGTGATTTCGTCAAGGCATTGGATATCAACCACGCGATGGATGGCGAAGTGATGATTGCCTACCAAATGAATGGTGCCGACCTGCCCATGCTCAACGGCTACCCGGTCAAGCTCATCGTGCCGGGCTACTACGGCACCTATTGGGTCAAGCACCTGTCTGAGATCGAATTGGTGGACAAGCCTTTTGAAGAATTCTGGATGAAGCCTGCCTATCGCATTCCTGATAACGACTGTGCCTGCATCGAGCCTGGCACATCACCTGCGTCCACCCGCCCGATTGGTCGCTTTAACGTGCGGTCGTTCATCACGTCGCTTGCGGACGGCGGGCGCGTGCATGCCGGCCAGCCTACTGTGGTGCGCGGCATCGCGTTTGACGGCGGCCAGGGCATCCGTGAAGTGGCGTTCTCGCTAGACGGCGGGCAGAGCTGGCGCGAGGCCAAACTGAGCGCCGATATGGGCAAGTATTCGTTCAGAGAATTCACCTTCGGCATGACGCCACAGGCGGGCCTGCTAGACCTGCGCGTGCGCGCCTGGAACCGGTCCGGCCAAAGCCAACCGATGGAAGCCCTATGGCAGCCCGCTGGCTATATGCGCAACGTGGTTGAGTCCGTCAAAGTTTTGGCCAGCTGAGGTGTCCACCATGAAACACTCCATTCTTCGCATTGCCGTTTGCGCAGCGTTTGCACTGGCTGCAGGCTCGACCTTTGCCGGCTCAAAATCCATCACCCTGCCACCCGACGGCACGCACCTCAAAGCGAGTGATTTGCCAGGCTACGCCAAGGCCCAGGCCAACTGCGTGGCCTGCCACTCGGCCGAGTACATGCTGTACCAGCCGCCCAATGCTGCACGCCCCTATTGGGAGGCCATGGTCAAACGCATGAAAGCCATCTTCAAAGCACCCATTGACGATGCCGATATGCCCGCCATCGTCGACTATCTGGTGAAGACCTACGGGAACGAGCAGGCAAAGTAAACGCCCTAAGCGGTGGCGTGATTGCCCTTCGCGCTACGGATGTTTTGCGGCGTGAGGGCTGGTGAGCGCGTAGACCGCATCCTCCAGCTTATCCAAGCCGAACGAGACGTCTACCAATTTGTCATTGAGGAAGAATGCCGGCGTGGTGCGCAGGCCGGTTAGCTCGCCCGCACGGCGATGCTCTTGAATCCTTTGGGTGTAGATCCGGTCTGCCATCTCGGCGTGGAAACGGGTCATGTCCAAGCCGATCACCTGTGCTTGCCGGGTCAAATCGTTCATGGTCAAGTGGTTTGGAGAGGCAAACAGCAAATGGTGCATCTCCCAAAACTTGCCTTGTGCCGCCGCCGCTTCGGCCGCCTCCGCAGCGAGTTCGGCATGAGGATGCACCTCAACCAGCGGGAAGTGCCGGAATACGAAGCGCAGTTGTGGGCCAAATGTCTCAACCAGATGACGCGTTATCGGCTCAGCCTGGGCGCACGCGGGGCATTCAAAATCTCCATATTCCAGCAACGTAACAGGGGCGTCTTTGGAGCCAAGCATGTGGTCTGCGCAAGACAGCCCTGCGGCATCGGCTTCGGAAACTTGGGAAGGGTCGGGGTTCATCGGCGTACTCCAGTCAAAGGAACGCCATCTTGTCCCCAAAGGCAGACCACGTCGGTGCCTTAGCGCACATCCTCCGGTGACTGCCCCCCCCGCGCGCAAAAAAACTCTCAGCCCAGGTGCTTGCCAAAGAACCGCAGCGTGCGGTCCCAAGCCTGCTGCGCCCACACCGAGTCATATTGCGTAGCCGGAATGCGACCCGGGCCGACTGCCGTTTCGTTGGCGAACGCGTGGTGGGCCAGGTAGCGGTGGAAGTCAAATTTGATGCCAGCGGCGGTCAGTTTTTCTTCTAGCGCGTCGATGGTTTCAATTTTGAAAAACTCGTCTTGCGTCGCAAAGTGGCCTTGCAGGGGCGCATGGAGTTTGCTGGTGTCGATGTATTCCAACGGAGGGCAGCCGTACCAGACGACGCCAGCGTCCAGCTCGGGCGACTGCGTGAGCGCAAGCAGTGTCAGCGCGCCACCCATGCAGAAACCCGTGACGCCAACCTTGGGCGCGCGGGTTTTGAGGTACTGCACCGCCCCGAGAATGTCTTGCGAAGCGGCATCGCCAAAGTCGAGCCCCGTCATCAGGTGGTGTGCCTCTTCGGCCTCTACGGTGGCCTTGCCCCGGTAGAGATCGGGCACCAGCGCCTGGTAGCCAGCCAAGGCCAAGCGGTCTGCCACCCCACGGATCTGATCGTTCAAACCCCACCACTCCTGGATGACCACAATTGCCGGGGCGTCTTTTGGCTGCGCTGGCTCGGCCAAATAACCCTGCACGGCTTTGCCATCGGGGCGCTGAAAATTCACCATGGTTCCCATAATTTCTCCTTTAACTGGCTGATGGGTTAGAAACTGATTTGTATTCTCTACGCG
>JBDTAG010000262.1:0-6586 GCA_039924745.1 Rhodoferax sp. | reverse complement strand
CGTTCAAACCGTTGACACGGTCGACGATGCGCTGAAGGTAATGGGTCTTGATGGTGGGGCCTACGTGGATGTCGCTGATTTGCGCCACGGTGAAGCCTTGCAGTGCCTCCGGCAGATTGGCGATTGGCACATCCACCTGCACCACGGCGGCGGTGCGGCGCGCGTTCCAAAAACCCAACACGGTGATCAGCAAAGCCACGGCGGGTAGGGCAATGGCGCTGTCGATTTGCAAAGCTTGCAATGCCACAGCCTGCGGCCATAACCAATCAACAAGTTGCCCGAGTACCAGCAATATTTCGCGCAGTAGCGTCAGCACCAGTAACGACGAAAACAAGCCCATGCACAGCAGACCCGCCCAAGTGAGTGCGGTTGACAGTGGTGGCTTGGCAATGCGGCGTGCCAACATGCCCATGGGCATCAAAACAGCCGATAGTGCCAATGCAATCCAGAGCGCTGTGCCAAACGCTGGGTTAAACAGAGCGACTTCGCTTGCGAGGCGCCAACCGATAAATGAATGCAGAAACAACGAAAAAAGCAAGATAGGTGCAAGCGCCATACACGAAGAGCCGCACAGTCCTTGTGGGATGGCGTGGCAGAGTGGTAATGCCTGTACATGGTGCGCATGGTCCAGCGTTCAAGGCCTCTTTAAGTTGTAACGGATGCGCTTTGCGTTAAAAAGAAAAGTTTTGGTGTTTTTCACTGATGAAGCCCTGCTGACCAAAGCTTTGTTCCAAAAATTCAGCACGATTTTGGTGCAAAGCCACTACGCTGCACGCCCGCGTGCCGTAGCCAGGCGTGGCGATAAAAGTTGCAGACAACACGCGCTCCAAATCGGCAGGCACACCCGTGCGTGGTAACGCCGCGTCCGGCGCGAGGCGGCGGTTGTGCAGCAGGGGCAGGTAGTGGCGCATGTCTGCCGCATCCGCTGTGTTAACCATTGCTGCCAAGCCCGTGCGCAATTGCGTCAGCTTGGGCCAGGGGGTTTGAAAATCAGCGTTGGAGACGGCGCCGAGTCCTGGCGCATGGGTCACTATTTTGGCATCGCGGCTTTCCAGCCCCATCAGGTGCTGGCCATCAAACACCAGCAGGTTGAAGGGGTTGTAATCCGCGCAGTGCAAGGCCAGTTGCTGCAGGTAAGCATCTGCCGACAGCTCGCTTTGTAGAAAACCCGCCACCAGCTCCCCACGCGACGGTGTGTTGGTGCGTTGTGCCGTGCCAGAGCGGAAATTGGTCAGCGCGGCCAGACGCCCACTGCGGCTCAGACCCAACCACGTGCCGCCGCCCTGCAAATCTTTGCCGGCCAGAACCTGTGCCCCGTTGCTGGCGGGTTGCCACCAGTGCAAAGGCTGCGCGGGGCGGGCGTAGAACTCGTCACGGTTGGCCAGCAGCAACAGGGGTGTGGCGCTATCGGGTTGCCAGTTCCAGGCGATCAGACACATGGGTGGGTCAAGACCTAGAAGACCTTGGTGTTAGGTGATGGTGCCGGTGGACACGGCCAGGGCTGTTTTGGACAGTACTTGGCGCAGCACAAAGCTCGAATGCACACCCGTCACGCCGGTGATGCTGGCCAATTTGTCCAGCAGCAGGGCCTGGTAGTGGTCCATATCGCGCACGGCGACCTTTAGTTGGTAGTCGGCGTTTTGCCCGGTGATCAGCAGGCACTCCAAAACCTCGGGCAGCAGGCTGACCATGGCTTCGAAGTTGGCAAAGCGCTCTGGCGTGTGCTTGTCCATGGAGATCTGGATCAGAGCGATAAGCGTCAACCCCAGCTTTTTGGCATCCAAGAGCGCACGGTAACCGACGATCAGTCCCGAATCCTCCAGTGCCCGTACCCGGCGCAGACAAGGGGAGGGCGACAGGCCGATACGGTCGGCCAAATCTTGGTTGTTGATGCGGCCATCCAGCTGAAGGATATCGAGTATCTGTTGGTCGTAGCGATCAAGTTTCATGTTTCTGCCAACGCTAATTGAAATTTAGACAGAGTATGCCAAAAATCGCGCCACTACGCGCAATAACGCAATCTTCTGCCGGGCGTGCAGACCTACACTGGATGTGTCTGTTACCGACGGACACAACTTTGCGACCCATGCCACAAGCCGGGGTTGCGCAGCACCTGCCCACAAGGCCGAGCTTGCAAAACCCAACCCCCCGAGGCCGACCTATCCAGCGTCTCGGGGACTGTTTTCCAGAAAATCCACCACCATACGGGCCACGTCTGCACCCTCGTGCCCCGCTGCAAGGTCTTGCGTCCGGGCAGCATATTCGGCCTCGCCCATGCGCGCACGCTGCTCGTCTAGCAAATACTGGCTGAAACCAACATCAAACTCCGGGTGGGCTTGCACACAAAATACCGCATCGCCGACAGTGAACGCGGCTACCGGGCAAAAATCGCTACTAGCAACCAAGGTCGCTCCTTTGGGTAGCTCCAGCACTTGGTCTTGGTGGCTGACCAGCAGTGAGATTTGCTTGCGGTCTTTGGAATGCGGCAGGTCCGGGCGGTGCCAGTTGTAGGTCATGCGACCTGCTCCCCAGCCCTGCGGTGCGCGCGCAACGGGCGCCCCCATGCACAGGCCGATCAACTGGTGGCCAAAGCACACGCCCACCATTTTTTTGTGCTCTGCCAACAGTTGTGTGACGCGGCGGCGCAGCTCTACAGCCCACGCTTCGTTCGAAAACGAATCTGATTCGCTGCCGGTCAGTAGCACGGCGTCATAAGCATCA
Organism: Rhodoferax sp.; assembly: GCA_039924745.1. Classification (GTDB taxonomy): domain Bacteria; phylum Pseudomonadota; class Gammaproteobacteria; order Burkholderiales; family Burkholderiaceae_C; genus Allorhodoferax. The sequence continues at coordinate 3,865 of JBDTAG010000262.1, read as the reverse complement.
AAGCTGGCCGGGTATTCGCCGCGCTGGGTGCTGAAGATGTCGTAAGTCCACTGCGCGCCTACGCTGTCGAACAGGCGCACAAACATTGCGCCGAAGCTGGTGTAGCGTTCTGCCAGTTCACCGTCCAGCGTGTCGTTGTCCAGGATGCAGAGTTTCATTTGCTATTAATAGAGTAGCTGCTTAGCTATATTGGACGAGGGCTAGAGGCCTCTTCGGCTACGAACCGCGGCCGCCAGCTGCTGCAGCACTGGTACGGTTTGCGCCATGCTGATGCAGGCGTCGGTGACGGACACGCCGTGTTGCAGCGGGGTGCCGGGGACGATATCTTGTCGGCCTTCGTTCAGGTGGCTCTCCACCATGATGCCGGTGATGCGGCGGTCGCCCGCGGCGATCTGCTCGGCCACATCGGCCGCCACCAAGATCTGGCGCGCGTGCTGTTTGCTGCTGTTGGCATGGCTCACATCGATCATGACCTGCTCGCGTAAACCGGCACCCTTGAGGAGCGCACAGGCAGCGTCTACATCGGCTTTGGCGTAGTTGGTTTGCTTGCCGCCGCGCAAAATCACGTGGCAATCGTCATTGCCGCGGGTTTCAAAGATGGCGGCTTGGCCCATTTTGGTCATACCGATGAAGGAATGCGTGGCTTGTGCTGCCTGTATGGCATCGGTAGCCACCTTGATGCCGCCGTCGGTACCGTTTTTGAACCCAACCGGGCACGACAGACCGCTTGCCAATTGGCGATGGCTTTGGCTCTCGGTAGTGCGCGCGCCAATCGCACCCCAACTGATCAGCTCGCTGATGAATTGGGGGCTGAGCAAATCCAGAAACTCGGTGCCCACCGGCATGTCGATGGCCAAGATGTCCAGCAGCAGCTTGCGGGCCATTTGCAGACCTTCGTTGATGGCGAAACTGCCGTCCAGGTGCGGGTCGTTGATATAGCCCTTCCAGCCCACTGTGGTGCGGGGCTTCTCGAAGTAGACGCGCATGACGATCAGCAAGTCGTCCTTTAGCGCGTCGGCCTGTTCCTTGAGCTGCCAGGCGTAGTCCATAGCCTGTTCGTGGTCGTGGATAGAGCAGGGCCCGACGACGACGATCAGTCGGTCATCTTTGCCGTGCAGGATGTTGGAGATGGCAGCGCGACTGCTCTCGACCAATGCCTGTGCGGCTTCTGGTACCGGCAGTCTTTCGTCCAGCAACGCTGGCGTTATTAAAGGCCGCACTGCACCGATGCGGGTGTCGTCGATGCGTGTGGTGTCGTGGGTAACTAGCGGGGCAGTTTCTGTGGTTGGCATACTATAAAAACGATAGCTCTAAAGATATATTGGACGAGGGCTAGAGGATAGTTTTGCAAAATTCTATTTGCTCAGCGCTATTTGTTTATTGACTTGGCGCAGCTGCGGTGAACGCAATTTCCAGTAGAAAGACCGGGCTTGCCATCTCGGCTGACACACACACCCGAGCCGGCGCGCAACCGTCGGGTAGCCACTGTGCCCATAAGGCGTTGAATGTGGCGCGGTCGGTCATGTGTTTGAGGTAAATGGTGGCCATCAGAAGTTTGGACTTGTCGCTACCGCACCGGGCCAAGCGGGTGTCCGCCTGCGCCAATAACACCTGCGTTTGTTCCGTGATGTCTGTACCGCTTTCAGGTACCTCCACAAAGTAGGCCAATCCGTTGTATACGACGGCATCCGACCATTGAGGTTGTGGGTTGATGCGGTGGATCGATGTCATGGCGGATTCTCAAGTTGGGTAACAATCGCTATGAAAAATATAGCTGTATGCGCAGTTTCTACGAGGGCTGATGGCCTATTTTGCCATCAACGGCGCTACTGGGCACACTCATACTATGCCGGTGGGGTGGTGTTGCGTTGGAGTGCTGATCAGCAACATTTTTCAGAACGTGGTATATTCAAAAGTCGCTTTTGGCGATTGGCCGTGTTATTCCTCACCTTGGATGTGCGCGAAACTCCCCCGGCAGAGGGGTTGCCAATCCAGCCCCTCAACTGCGTTCTCACCAGTCTTCTCACGGCATGGTGACTTTTCCCCTCTGTCGATTTCGCCCCTGCTATGGCGAGCATTTCGGCCTGTTGTTCTGCACATGAACGGCACACCGGAAGGACAGAAAGGGACCCTCGGCATGAGGGCATGCCAATTTCGGTTTTCGGCGCCTCGGGCTTTTTCGCCCAGCGTCTGTTTGATTTTTGATGATTTTTACTACAACAATAAAAGAAACGCCCATCACAATGGGTAAATACCGCATCGCAGCCTGCCCCCGTCAATTACCATGTGGGCAGTACGCCGCACAGGTTTCCATTGCCAGCGGCCGCGGTAGCGCTTCCACAGATCGTGTGATGCGATTCCACGATGAATTCCCCTCGCACGACGCAGCCGCGCGCTTCGCCATTGCTCAAGGGATCGATTGGGTGCGTGACATCACACGCCCACACTGAATTTAGATTTACAGGAGTTTTACTATGGCTAAAGAAGACTTGATCGAGATGATGGGCGTCGTGAATGAAGTGTTGCCCGATACGCGTTTTCGCGTGACGCTGGAAAACGGTCACCAGCTGATTGCCTATTCCGCAGGCAAGATGCGCAAGAACCACATCCGTATTCTGGCGGGTGACAAGGTGTCCTTGGAGTTGTCTCCATACGATTTGAGCAAAGGTCGCATTAACTTCCGCCATATCGAGGGCCGCGGTCCCATGACGCCACGCCGCTAAATTCCAATAGAAAGGGCTGCAATTGCAGCCCTTTTTTTATGATGATTTGAATGATTAAATATCGATATTGCCAGCCCGCAAGGCGTTGGTTTCGATGAATTCACGGCGGGGTTCGACTTCGTCCCCCATCAGCATCGTGAACACGCGGTCTGCTTCGATGGCGTCGTCGATCTGCACGCGCAGTAAGCGGCGCACGGTCGGATCCATCGTGGTTTCCCACAGTTGGGCGGGGTTCATCTCTCCCAGACCTTTATAGCGCTGGCGGCTGGTTGCGTTTTCGGCTTGGGCTATTAGCCAAGCCATGGCTTCGCGGAAGTCATTCACTTTTTCTTCCTTCTGGCGTTCGCCTTCGCCGCGCATCACACGGGCGCCTTCGCTCAATAAATCCTTGAAGGTGTTGGCGGCTTCGGCCAAAGCGGCATAGTCAGCACCGTGCACAAAATCTTGGGTTAACACGCTGCTCTTGACGTTGCCGTGGTGGCGGCGGCTGATGCGCAGAATGGGCTTGTCGGTGCGGGCATCAAATTCGCCAGCGACTTCGGCGTCCGGCAAACGGGCTTGCAAAGCAGCGGCAGACACTTCTGCGTCAGCCACGGTGTCCAAATTCAGTGCAACGCCATCCGCCACGCTGCGCAGGGCTTCGGCATCCATGAAGTTCTTCAGGCGCGCGATGACAGCTTGGGCGACTTGGTGCTTGCGGGCTAGCTCAGACAGCGTCTCGCCATTGATCGTTGTGCCATTGGGGCCACCGGTGAACACCGACGCGTTGACCAGTGCGATGCGCAGCAGGAAGTTATCCAAGTCGCCCGCACCCTGTAAATACAACTCTTCTTTACCGGCCTTGACCTTGTACAGCGGTGGCTGCGCAATGTAGATATGGCCGCGTTCGACCAGCTCAGGCATCTGACGGTAAAAGAACGTCAACAACAGCGTGCGGATGTGGGCGCCGTCGACGTCGGCGTCGGTCATGATGATGATGCGGTGGTAGCGAAGCTTGGCGACGTTGAAGTCGTCATTGCCTGTGGTGCCACCTGCCTTGCCGATGCCGGTACCCAGTGCAGTGATCAGCGTCAAGATTTCGTTGCTGGTCAGCAGTTTTTCGTAGCGAGCTTTTTCCACGTTCAGGATCTTGCCGCGCAACG
>JBDTAG010000261.1:0-6796 GCA_039924745.1 Rhodoferax sp. | reverse complement strand
ATGAAGACCAATCCTGCGGCGGCGCAGGCCTGCGCGAACTCTTCGTTTTCGCTCAGGAAACCATAACCGGGGTGAATGGCCTGTGCGCCCGTTGCCTTGGCCGCGGCAATGATTTTTTCCCAGCGCAAATAGCTGTCTTTGGGCGCGCTGCCACCGATGTGGATGGCTTCGTCGCAGGCAGCAACGTGCTTGGCGCCCGCGTCGGCATCTGAATACACGGCAACGGTTTTGATGGCCAGGCGGCGGGCAGTGGTGGCTACGCGGCAGGCGATCTCGCCACGGTTGGCAATGAGGATTTTGGTAAACATAATTTCAGTCCTCTTACATGCGGAACAAACCAAACTTCACATCCGGAATCGGCGCATTCAGCGTAGCGCTCAAGCCTAGCGCCAGCACACGGCGCGTATCGGCCGGGTCGATGATGCCGTCGTCCCACAGGCGGGCGGTGGCGTAGTAGGGGTGACCTTGCACCTCGTACTGTTGGCGGATCGGAGACTTGAACGCCTCTTCTTCGTCCTTGCTCCAGGCCCCGCCCTTGCCTTCAATGCCGTCGCGTTTGACGGTGGCCAACACGCTGGCCGCCTGCTCGCCGCCCATGACGCTGATGCGCGCGTTGGGCCACATCCACAAGAAGCGGGGTGAGTAGGCACGGCCACACATGCCGTAGTTGCCAGCGCCAAAACTGCCGCCGATGATGATGGTGAACTTGGGCACATTGGCCGTGGCCACGGCGGTGACCATCTTGGCGCCGTTGCGGGCGATGCCTTCGTTTTCGTATTTGCGGCCCACCATGAAGCCGGTGATGTTCTGCAAGAAGATCAGCGGGATCTTGCGCTGGCAGCACAGTTCGATGAAGTGCGCGCCCTTCAGCGCAGACTCGCTGAACAAAATGCCGTTGTTGGCGATGATGCCGACCGGCATGCCTTCGATATGCGCAAAGCCTGTGACCAGTGTGGTGCCAAAGCGGGGCTTGAACTCGTGGAACTCGCTGCCATCAACGATGCGGGCAATGATCTCGCGCACATCAAACGGCTTGCGGGTGTCGGTGGGTATCACACCGTACAGTTCTTCTGCTGCAAATTTAGGAGCTACTGGAGCAAGCAGTGCGGGGGCTAGAGCCTTCTTTTTATTAAGGTTGGCCACCGCAGTGCGTGCGATGGACAACGCATGCAGGTCGTTCTGCGCCAGGTGGTCGGCCACGCCCGAGAGGCGCGTGTGCACATCGCCACCGCCCAGGTCTTCGGCAGTCACCACCTCACCCGTGGCCGCTTTGACCAAGGGCGGGCCACCCAAGAAGATCGTGCCCTGGTTCTTGACGATGATGGTCTCGTCGCTCATGGCGGGCACATAGGCGCCCCCTGCTGTGCAACTGCCCATGACTACGGCGATCTGCGCGATGCCCTCGGCGCTCATGTTGGCTTGGTTGAAAAAGATGCGGCCAAAGTGGTCGCGGTCGGGGAAGACCTCATCCTGGTTCGGCAGATTCGCGCCGCCCGAGTCCACCAAATAGATGCAGGGCAGCCGGTTTTGCTGCGCGATCTCTTGTGCGCGCAAATGCTTTTTGACGGTGACGGGGTAGTAGGTGCCGCCCTTGACCGTGGCGTCATTGCACACAATCATGCAATCCACGCCCGACACGCGGCCAATGCCGGCGATGACACCGGCGCACGGGGCGCTATCCGTGCCATCACGGTCCGGATACATGCCCATCGCCGCCAGCGGTGACAGTTCAAGGAAGGGTGTGCCAGCGTCCAGCAGGTTGTGCACGCGGTCACGCGGCAGCAGCTTGCCACGGGCCACGTGCTTGGCGCGGGCGGCGTCGCCACCGCCCATGGCGGCTTTGTCGGTTTGGGCGTTCAGGTCGGCCACCAGCGCGCGCATGGCGGTGGCGTTGGCGACGAAGTCGGCCGAGCGCGCATTGAGTTGGGTTTCAAGTATGGACATACGACGTTCTCTTCTTTCAGGCGGTTTTGTCTTCTTGCAGCCCGAGCTGCTGTTTCATTTCATCACGGATCTTGAACTTTTGAATCTTGCCGGTGACCGTCATCGGGAACTCCGAAACAAAGCGAATGTAGCGGGGCACCTTGTAGTGTGCGATCTGCCCCTTGCAGAAGGCGCGGATACTGTCTTCGTCCAGCGTCTGGCCGGGGCGCACGATGATCCAGGCACATAGCTCCTCGCCGTATTTATGGTCTGGAATGCCCACCACCTGCACATCCTGCACCTGGGGGTGGCGGTACAAAAATTCTTCTACTTCGCGCGGGTAGATGTTCTCGCCACCGCGTATCACCATGTCCTTGATGCGTCCGACGATGTTGACATAGCCCTCAGCATCCATGGTGGCCAGGTCACCGGTGTGCATCCACCCGTCGGCGTCGATGGCCTCGGCGGTCTTTTCAGGATCGCCCCAGTAACCATGCATGACCGAGTAGCCTTGCGTGCAAAGCTCGCCCGACACACCCACGGGGACCACCTCGCCCGTTTCCGGGTTCACCACCTTGACGCGCAGGTGCGGTTGTACCTGGCCCACGGTAGACACCCGCCGCTCCAGTGGCGTGGTGGTGCTGCTTTGGCAGCTTACCGGGCTGGTCTCGGTCATGCCATAGGCAATGGTGACCTCGCCCATGTGCATCTCACCCACCACCCGCTTCATCACCTCAGTCGGGCAGGGTGAACCCGCCATGATGCCGGTTCGCAGGCTGCTCAAATCAAACTCGGCAAAGCGCGGATGGTCCAGCTGGGCAATGAACATGGTGGGTACACCGTGCAGGCCGGTGCAACGCTCATCCTGCACCGCCTGCAGGACCGACAGCGCGTCAAAGCCATCATTGGGGTAGACGATGGTGGCACCGTGGGTGATGCAGGCCAGATTGCCCAGCACCATGCCAAAGCAGTGGTACAGCGGCACAGGAATGCACAGGCGGTCAGGGGGCGTAAGGCGCATGGCCTCGCCGATGAAGAAGCCGTTGTTCAGGATGTTGCGATGCGTCAGCGTTGCGCCCTTGGGAAAACCCGTGGTACCGCTGGTGAACTGGATGTTGATGGGCTGCGTGCCCTGCAAGGTTGCCGCGATAGAGGCTATGCGGGGATCAAGGGCGTTGCCACGGGCAAGCAGACTGGAGAAGCGCATCAGCGCACCCGTCTCGTCGGCCTGACCTGGCTCGTCGATCCACACCACCGTGCGCAACTGCGGCAAACGCTGGGCTTGCAGGCCGCTGGAGCCAACATGGTCCAGTTCAGGCGCCAGTTCGCGCAACATGCCCAGGTAGTCGCTGGTCTTGAAGCGGGACATGGTCACCAAGGCCTTGCAGCCAACCCGGTTGAGGGCGTATTCCACCTCTGCCACGCGATATGCCGGGTTGATGTTCACCAGAATCAGGCCCACCTTGGCCGTAGCCAGTTGCATGAGCAGCCACTGCGCGTTGTTGTGCGACCAGATGCCGACGCGATCACCAGGCTCCAAGTCCAGCCCCAGCAACGCACTGGCCAGTTGGTTGCTGGCAGTCTGCAACTCCCGGTAGGTGTAACGCAGGCGCTGGTGCACGCTGACCAGCGCCGGGTGGTCTGGCTGGCGCGCCACCATGGCGTCAAAGAAGTCGCCCAAAGTCTGCTCGATTAGCGGCACATCGGTTGCGCCGCTGGAGAGGCTATGGGTCAACGGAGTGGCGGCGTGCGCGGATGCCGGGTCAAGTGTCATGGCGGTGTCCTTTTGTGAAAACGTCCGGTATGCGATGGCGTGTGAGCAAGCATAGGGGAGAAGACTCCTTCGCAGAACGCCACCAAGGTTGCAAATTGTGCCAACATGGGGCAAAGTTCTCGGTATGCTCGCCGCTCACCCGTCCACCGACCCGAAAATACCTAAGCCTACCCGTGGGAAGGCCGCTGCCGCAACGCCGATGGCCTTTGTTCGTGCCATTGTGACGGCCTACCAGCGCCAAAAAATAGATCCCGGGCTGGCCCTGCGTCAGGCACAGATTGCGCCAGAGGAAGTGGAAAAATACGATGCCCGCATCACGGCCTGGCAAATGGAAACCCTGTCTGGAGCTGCCATGCAGGAGCTAGACGACGAAGCCCTGGGCTGGTTCAGCCGACGCTTGCCATGGGGCAGCTACGGCATGCTGGCGCGTGCATCTATTTCCGCACCGTCGCTGGGCGTAGCGCTCAAGCGCTGGTGCCGTCACCACGGATTGATTGCGCCCGACATCAGCCTTCAGCTGCAGGTGGCGGATGGCATAGCCCGCATCGCGATCACGGAACGGGTCGATCTGGGCGCATTGCGCCAGTTTTGCCTGGTGTCGGTGCTGCGCAACATCCATGGCCTTGCCTGTTGGCTGGTGGATTCGCGCATTGCGCTGCAGGGCGCTCAGTTTCCGTTTGCGGCACCACACCACCATAGTGCCTATTCCATTTTGTTCTCCGGCCCGACTACCTTTGGCGCAGGCCCAGCCAGCATCCAGTTTGATGCACAGTACCTAGCATTGCCGCTGCGCCGAGATGAAACTGCACTGCAACTGATGCTCCAGCATGCCCTGCCGTTGACCGTGCTGCAGTACCGCCGCGACCGCCTGCTGGTACAACGCGTGCGCCAGGCCTTGTCTAGCAGCGCCCGACAAACGCACAGTGCCGAAGCTTTGTCCAGCTTACTGAATGTGTCGTCGCGCACGTTGCACCGTCAACTCAAAGAAGAGGGTTCCACACTGCAGGGCTTGAAAGACGAGGTGCGCCAGGGTCGCGCCGTCGAACTCTTGCACCGCACAGAACGCCCAATCAAACAGGTTGCCGAGGCGGCGGGCTTTCGCAACGAGAAGAGCTTTATTCGCGCGTTTAAAAGTTGGACCGGATTGTCACCTGCGGAATTTCGCAGAAGTAGCGAGATCCTCCCGTCACCTTGACAATATGGCCAGCATGCAGTCCAGCAACGTCGCCATTTCATTAGGCCCGTCAAGAAAGTATTTCGCCTTGGACGTGGGGTCATCCCGCCCAACCCGAACCGTAAACCAATCATCCGTAGCCGCCAAAAAAACTGGTTCGTCGTTAACATCATCCCCAGCAAAGAATGCACAGCTTGCGCCGCAGCGCTGGACCAAAGTTCGCAGCGCGTCGGCCTTGTCGGGCGCATCCTTTGCCATGGCGTTGACTACCATCTTTCCGGCAAAAACCTTCAGCGTATCCTCAATCGGTATCAACAAAGACTGAATCAAAGACAATGCCTGATCACGGTCGCGAGACAGCCGGTAGTGCAGTGCGATGGATTGCCCTTTGTCTTCAACATTGACGCCGGCCGCCATGAGCGCAGTCTGGTTTGTCTGGAGTTGCTCGCGCAGTGGGGCCAAACGCTCGCGAAGGTCCTCGGTCCGAGCCACATCGTTATTGTCCTGTGCTCCGTGGTTGCCAACCAGGTAGGTCGGTACAAAGCCCAGGCGACCACGTGCATCATCGATGGTACGACCCGTGACTATGGCGACCGGCAACATTTGGCTCAGCGCCTCCAGGCGAAAAGCAACAGCTTTTGAGGCATACGCTTGCTCCGGGCGCGACACAATGGGGGCGAGCGTGCCGTCAAAATCAAACGCCAACAATGGCTTTCGATTCATCACAAGCTCCAGTGCGGACTCACCTCCGGCAGAGAAAAAATGGCGCATCAAATCTGGTTTACCCTTTCTAAATCAATATCAATCCGATTGGTGGCTGCGCACGCGTGCTTCGATACGCGCACGCAGCCGCCAGCGACCCGCGTCAGACAACATACGCCCCGCCCAACGAAACACGTTGAACTCGCGAACCGTGCTGCGAAGGCTGGCCATGCGCTCGCGTTGTTCGGCCGCCTGCATCGTGGCGGCCTGGTGCAGCGCGTCGGCAGTTTCCTCCACGTGATAGGGGTTGACGATTAGCGCCTCGGGCATTTCGCGCGCAGCACCTGCAAATCGACTCAGTACCAACACGCCCTGCAGATCATCGCGCGCAGCCACAAATTCCTTGCAAACCAAATTCATGCCATCGTGCAAACTGGTGACCACACACAAATCTGCTGCGCGAAACAATTCCATGACTTCATCATGTCCATGGTGCACCGCAAGCAACACAATCGGCTTATAGTTGCCGGAGCCAAACCGGCTATTGATCCGATCGGTCATGCGCGCTACGCGATCCTGAAAGCTGCTGTATTCATCCAATGAGTTACGTGTGGGCGCGGCGACCTGAACCAAGACGAATTTACCGCGCCAAACGGGCCATTTTTCGAGCATGCGTTCCACCGCATTTAGCCGTTCCAAAATTCCCTTGGTGTAGTCGAAGCGGTCAACCCCGACTGCCAAGCAGATATCCACTGGCAAACCCAGCCGCTCACATACGCGACGGCGACACTCTGCTACCGGAGCCCAAGACGCCACTTCTGCGTCGCTCGGCCAATCGATAGAGATGGGGTAGCTTTCGACCAAAGTCTCTTTTTCCTGAAATGAGATGGTGGAGTGTTCATGCTCGATGCGCGCCTCCAGGTATCGGTCCACCGTTTCAATAAAATTCTTGCAGTGAAATCGGGTATGAAACCCCAGGATCGTGCTGCCCAGCATGCCCTCCAAAATTTCACGCCGCCACGGGCAGATGCCAAACGATTCAGGGTTGGGCCACGGAATATGCCAGAACGTCAGGATGGTGGCCTGCGGAAGCTTCTTGCGAACCATGGCCGGCAGCAAAGCAAAGTGGTAATCCTGTACCAGAACCACCGGGTCCTCGCTACGGGCTTCAGCAACCACTGCATCGGCAAAACGCTGATTAATCAGCTTGTAGGCCTCCCAGT
>JBDTAG010000260.1:0-7651 GCA_039924745.1 Rhodoferax sp. | reverse complement strand
ACTGATGGCGATGGCGATACGCTCCAAGACGTTCAAGGAAGCGCAGGCCGGCAGTGCCATCATCGTTACGGTGGTGGGCCTGGCACCCATGGTCAGCATGTTGAACCCTGGGGGTGATGCGGCGTGGTACTTATGGGTGCCGGGCTTGGCCCAAAACACCTTGATGATGCTGGTGCTCAAAGGCGAGACGCTGACTCTGGCGCGCGTGATGCCCAGTGTGTTGGTCGGTGCGCTGCTGACCGTGCTGTGCCTGCTCTACGTCGCGCGCTCCATGCGCGTTGCGGTCGCCCGGTAGCCGCTGCGCCTCGCCGGCGTCCTGTCGTTAAATCGGGGATTGGAGGTTGTGGTGGGCAACCAGTTTGACCAGCAAGGCTGATGCAATGCGGGCAGAAGCTCCATCGGCCCGGCTACTCAGTGCTATAGGAATCTGCGCCCCCAGCACAATGCCGGCCGAAGTGGCGCCGCCCAGGTATTGCAATTGTTTGGCCAACATGTTGCCCGACTCTATGTCAGGTGCCACCAGAATGTCTGCGTCACCCGCTACATCAGAAGTGATGTGCTTGATGCTGGCTGCGTGCGCCGAAATGGCATTGTCAAAGGCTAGGGGACCATCCAACAGGCCGCCGGTGATTTGACCGCGCTGGGCCATTTTGCACAGCGCCGCAGCGTCCAGCGTAGACGCAATCGCAGGGTTGACGGTTTCAACGGCCGACAAGATGGCAACCTTTGGTAACGCCACGCCCATGATCTGGGCGAACAAAATTGCGTTTTGAACAATGTCAGCCTTTTCCGCCAGCGTGGGGCGGATGTTCAGGGCTGCATCTGTCAGAAACAGGGGCTTTGCATAGGTTGGCACGTCAAACCGAAATACATGCGACATCCGCCTCTCCGTGCGCAGAGTCGTCTGTGCAACAACCGCGTGGAGCAACTCATCGGTGTGCAGGCTGCCCTTCATCAGGGCCTGCACGCGGTGGTCTGCAGCCATGGCGGCGGCGGTTGCGGCGGCTGCATGGCTATGGGGTACAGACTCTATCGCGATACCGGCAAGGTCAATGCCGTTTGCATTTGCCAACTCCCGTATGCGCGCCTCGGGGCCAATCAGCACCGGGTCAATCAAACCCAGTCGCCCAGCCTCGATGGCGGCGTACAAGGAATCGGCGTCGCACGGGTGCACAACACCGCAGCGCACGGGTGCCAAGTCTTCGCCCAGTGCCAGCAAGGCGCGCAAACGCGCCTCGGGGTCAAACAGTTGAATGTGCGGCGCATGAATCCGCAACCGGTGTACCCGCTGCGTGGGCGCCAGCACCCGTGCCATGCCAAAAAGCACCCGTTCACCGCGTTGGTTTTGTACCTGGCAATCCAGTTCGACACTCTTTTTTTCGTCGTTCTTGGCGGTCACTGTGACGGTCACCGTTAGCGTATCGCCCACCCGCACCGGCCGCGAAAAGTGCAGCGCCTGTTCCATATAAATCGTGCCCGGGCCAGGAAACACGGTACCCAAAAGTGCCGAGATCAATGCACCACCCCACATGCCGTGCGCAATCACGCCATGGAACAGTGTGGCTTCGGCGTAGGCCGGGTCCAGGTGTGCAGGGTTGGTGTCGCCAGACACGGCAGCAAAGGCGCGAATGTCGTCCAACGTAAGCGTGCGAACAGTCTTGGCACTTTGCCCCAGACTGATTTCGTCGTAGGTGACGTTGTCGATGTACTCTGGAGCGGCAATTGCGTTCATGGGGTTGGATTCCTGTTCAGTCGGCATAGCGAACCATCGCGTAGTTGCCTGGCGCGTCGCACAGCGATGCTTTGGGCGGAATGGCTTTTGCGGCGACGCGTTTACTGGAGCGGGTCTGCAACCACTGGTCCAGCGCATCCCACCATGAGCCCTCATGCTTGGGAGCGGTGGCTTGCCAGGTGGTGGGCTCGGTCCAGCCGTGGCCTGGTTCGACACTGGCCAATTGGTAGCTGCGGTTGGGGTGTCCGGGTTCCGAGACAATGCCCGCGTTGTGGCCACCTGCTGCAAGGATGAAGGTGGTGTGGGTGTCCGTAAGTTGATGAATTTTGTAAACCGAGGCCCAAGGGCACACATGGTCACGCACCGTGCCAACCACCAGCATCGGTGCCTTTATGTCCATGAGTGCTACTGCGACCCCCGCGCACTGCAAATTGCCAGCGGCCAGGGCGTTGTGCAGGAACAAGTGATCCAGGTACTCGGAGTGCATGCGTGCGGGCAGGCGTGTCACGTCTGCGTTCCAGGCCATCATGTCGTTGCCCACTTCGTCTTGCCCCAGCAGGTAACGGCGCGTGTTGCGTGACCAGATGAGGTCGCGTGAATTGAGGAACTGGAAGGACCCCGCCATCTGTTTGCCAGACAAAAATCCCGTGCGTGCCATTTGCGCACGCAGGGCTTTGACCTGGTCTTCGTCGATGAAAACGCCCATTTCCCCGGGCTCAGTAAAGTCTGTCAACGCCGCCAGCAGGCTCACACTGGCCAGCTCCGGGTAGCGGGCGCGCTCCGCTGCTGTGCCGTCCCCATGGGCCAACCGTGCCGCCGCAATGGATAGAAAAGTGCCTCCCAGGCAATAGCCCAGTGCGTGGATGCGGGGTGTGTGCGTCTCCGCCCGGATGGCTGCCATTGCGTCCAACACGCCCATGCGCAGGTAGTCATCCAGCCCCAGTTCACGGTCGGTCGCATCGGGGTTGCGCCAAGACACCATGAACACGGTATAGCCTCTGCCCACCAGGTAGCGCACCATGGAGTTGCTGGGTGAAAGGTCCAGGATGTAGTACTTCATGATGCACGACGGCACGATGAGCAGGGGCTCGGGGTAGACCGTGTCGGTGGTCGGGTTGTATTGGATCAACTCGATCAGGTGGTTGCGAAAAACCACCTTGCCAGGCGACACCGCTACGTCCTTCCCCACCACGTAGTCTTGCGGGGCTGCCGCGCTTGGGTCGGTTCGCAGGCGCGCGCGTTGTTGCTGCGCCAAGTCTTTCATGTAACTCTTGTAGCCATTCAGCCAGCTTTGCCCAAAAGTAGCAACACCCAGTCGTAACACCTCGGGGTTGGTCAATGGATAGTTGCTGGGCGAGAGTGCATCCATTGCTTGGCGGGTGTAGAAGCCCACCATTTGTTGGTGGTGTTTGGACATGCCATCGGCCTGCGCTGCGTCTTGCCACCACGCGTCACTGGCCTTGAAGGTTTCCTTCAGAACGGTGAAGGGCCACTGGTTCCAGCCGCTGCCGTCGAAACGGTGGTCGGCTTGCGCGGGTACAGCGGCTTCACTGTCCGCAGTCGTCAAGAGGGCAGCCGCAACCTGACCGGGCATCGCAAAAGCCTTTTGCAACAACTGCATTTGCCGCATCGGTGAAACCGTGAGGTGCATGGACCAATCGGCGTAGGCCAATGCGAGCGCCTTGGGCGATAGGCCCATGGTGTTGCGTGTCACCAGCGCACGAAGGCGTGACTCCAGCGTTGAGTCAGAGTCGGCGTTGTTGCCCGTGTTGGAGTCAGTTGCCGAATGAGCAGTTTTGGATGTAGTCATAGGTTTTGGTGTTTGAGGTGTGGTGTGTGTGGCGTAGCTCAGGCCACGGCGTGGCAGCCTGCATCCACATAAATTGTTTGCCCAGTCATGCCCGATGCGGCGTCACTGCACAAGAAGGTGGCCAGGCTGCCAATTTCTTGTAAGGTGACCAAGCGACCCAATGGCGCCTTGCTGCGGGCATGCTCCATCAAGGCATCAAATTCTTCAATACCCGAAGCCGCACGCGTCATGATGGGCCCAGGTGAAACGGCATGTACCCGAATGCCTTTTGGCCCTAACTCCAACGCCATGTACCGCACCAAGGACTCCAGTGCCGCCTTGACCGGCCCCATGAGGCCATAGTGAGGTATCGCATCGTCAGCGCCCTGGTAGCTCATGGTCACCAGACTGCCGCCGCTGGACATATAGGGCAGGCACAACTGGGCCAACTGCGCGAACGAGTGGCAAGACACTGCCATGGCTCGGGCAAACCCCGCAGCAGAGCTGTTCACCACATCACCATGGAGATCTTCCAGCGGCGCCCAGGCAATGGAGTGCACCACAAAGTCCAGTTGCCCCAATTGCGCTGTGGCCTGGGTTACTAAAGAGGCCATGTCACCTGGTGTTTCAACATTGCAGGTGAACAATGGCACACCCAGTTCGGTTGCCAGCGGCTCGACGTATTGACGCGCCTTGTCATTGAGGCACGACAGCACCAATTCGGCTCCGCTGCGGTGCATCTCCAGAGCACATCCCCAGGCAATGCTGTGCGCATTGGCTAGTCCGATGATTAGGCCTTTTTTGCCGGCTAAAGGGGGCGTGCAGTGCGGCGCATTCGTCATGCATTCTTTCTGGTTTCAACTTGGAATGTTGGCATTCTCCAGTGAAGGTGCGTCTGCTGTGTGAAGAGCCGCTCGGTTGCCCATGCAACTTCGCCTGGGTATGACATAGGTCAAGTTAGGCCAAGAAGTTTGATCTCGATTTGGGCGCAACTTGCGCTGATAGCTTGTGGCTAGCGGCTATGCAGCGTCTGCCAGGCACCGGTCCACTCGGTTAGTGCCTGGGGAATGTCGTTGTGATGGGATGCGGGCAAGCCCAAGGATACGGCCGCTTGTTTCAAGGCCGCAAGGGTGGTTGCGGGGCTGGATGTGTCCAGAGCCTGCGCGCCATTTTGCTTGGATAATTTTTCGCCGTTGGCACCCAGTACCAGCGGCACATGAAGGTATTGCGGCGTGGGCAGGCCCAGAGCACGCTGCAGCAACACCTGTCGCGCCGTGTTGTCAGCCAAGTCCATACCGCGGACCACGTGGGTGATGCCCTGTGCGCCGTCATCCACCACCACGGCCAGTTGGTAGGTGTAGCAACCGTCGGCCCGTTTTAAGACGAAGTCCCCTACCGTGTGCTCGACGTCTTGTTGCTGTGGACCCTGCAGCCTGTCTTGCCAATGTGTAAGCTTATTTGCTATATAGTTTATAGCGGTATGTTCATATTCCACTAGGGCTACAGGCTGATTTTCCATATAAAAGTCCGTCCGAACACGCCAAGCGCAGGGCGCGTGTTGGGCATTGCGCTGCGACGGCAAACCGTTGCGGCACGTGCCCGGGTAAACCAACTCGGTGTGCCTGTTGCGCTGCTGACCTCGGGCAGCGACGGCGGTGGCGATGTCTTTGCGTGAACAACTGCAGGGGTAGGCCAGCTTGCGTGCTGTCAACTCTGACAACGCTTGTTGGTAGTGCGTAGATCGGCTGGATTGCACATGGGCGGGTTCGTCAGGTACCAATCCACAAGCATCCAGTTGCTGCATGATGCGTTCTGTGGCTCCGGCCACGGTGCGTGGTGTGTCGACGTCTTCTATCCGCACCAGCCACTGGCCACTGTGGGCCCGCGCGTCCAGCCAACTGGCCAGCGCGGCCACCAGCGAGCCCGCGTGGAGTGGGCCTGTGGGGGAGGGCGCGAATCTACCCCTGTAATGTGTGGCCCCCACGCTCAATCATGCGATAGCCAACGCTAGCTCCAGTCCAGACACGAAGGCATCTTCTACACGGTGGCCCAGGCACCAGTCGCCACACAGGCCAATGCCTGCGCTGGTATCCCACACGTGGGACTGGCCCAGGGGGTGGTCTGTTTTGGCATACAACCAGCGTTTGGTATCGGCGTGAGCGGCCTCAGCGCGAATGCCGGTGACTTCTGCAAAGGCTTTCGTCAACTTGGCTTGCACGCGTTTGGGGTCATCCTGCAAATGCTCTTTGGACCACTCTGCACTGGCCTGAACGGTCCAGCGCTCCACCGCACCGCGGCCGGGCTTGCTGGATTCACGGGTCATCCAGGCAATGCGGTGGTGGGTGCTGCGCGCGGCGTTCCATTGCGGCCCCAGAGTTGACATGCCGGGTTGCATGGCTTGGGGAAAGGCCAGCATCAGCGTCCAGCAGGGTGACACGGTCACGCGGCTGATTTTCTTGAGCAAGCTGGCAGTCTTGGGGGCGGTCTCTAGCAAGGTCTGTGCTTGTGGCGAGGGTATTGCCAACACAACAGCGTCAAAGCCGCCATAGACGTGGCTGCTGTCGCCTTCGCCCTTGGTGCGCAGTTGCCATTGTGCTTTGTTCAAGGTGTCCCGTTCAATGTGGGTGACTTGGGTGCTCAGTTCAAGGCATTGCGCCGCTACCAAAGGTTGTGCCCATCGGCGTACGAGTGTGCTCATACCGGGGCTGGGAACCCAATGGGGCTCGCGTGCCGGCAGGCCGGCAGCAGCGACTCGACCATGGGCGTCCAGTACCTGCACCGTGTTGGCGCTCCAGCGCTTGCCCACTGCGGGTGTGGTCTGCATGGCTAGCATAAATCGGGGGTCGCGCACCGTGAAATACTGTGCGCCTGTGTCAAACGTTCCAAAGGCACTGTTGCGTGTCGCCATGCGTCCGCCAACGGTATGACTCTTTTCGAACACGGTGACTCGGTGGCCCGCTTGTACCAGGGTGCGAGCGCAGGTGACTGCGGCCATGCCTGCGCCAACGATGGCAATGTGTCTGGGTGCGGTCATGGGGTTTGTCTCCAATAGTTGTTCGGTTGTCTTACCAGTTCATACGCGTGTTGCATGCCACTAGGAATTTCCGCGGTGTTGTTCCAGCAGAGCAGCCCGGGTTTTGGGGCTTTCCATCTGTTGCAGCCACCATTGCAAAGCCCGTCCTTGCGCAGAAGGGGTGGCTCCGCGCCATGCGTAGCTAAGCGGCACCTGGCGCTGTGGGCGCTCGGTTGCCTTGATGACAAGGCGGCCGGTGTCGATGTAGGCGCCGGCCATGCACAGCGGCAGGTAACCGCCGCCCAAACCGCGAAGCTGTGCATCCAACTTGGCGTGCATGGTGCCGACGGTGAAGACATCTTGCCCACTGAGCAGTCCAAAAGTCGCACCGGCTCCGCGCTGGATAGAGTCGGCTACGGCCACAGCGCGGTGTTGTTGGATCAACGAATCGCTCAGCGGTTCAGCCGCATCGGCCAAGGGATGGTGGGGAGCCACGACGTAGACAAACTCCATGCTACCGAGTGGCTTGCTTTGTATGCCAGCAGCATTGGCTGCATCGAGTGTCACGCCCAGTGCCAAATCGGCCTGACCCACCGTGAGCGCCTCAAGCGTGCCGGTCAGCGTTTCGTCCCGCAGCTTGATGCGGGTGGGTGGGTTGAGGCTGAAGAAACTTTCGCACAGTTCCATCACGGTGGCTTTGGAAATGACGGTGTCTACAGCGATGGTGAGTTGTGATTCCCACCCGGTGGCCACGCGCTTGACCCGGTTTGCAACTGCGTCTATTTCTTGCAACAGGCGGCCGCCTTCTTGCAGTAGTTCCGCGCCTGCTCGTGTGAGCTTGGCTTGGCGCGAACTGCGGTCGTAAAGCAGCACGTCCAGTGCATCTTCGATCTGGCGCACGCGGTAGGTGAGGGCGCTGGGCACCATACCCATAGCGCGTGCCGCCGCGGCAAAACTCCCGGCCTCTGCAATGGCCTGCAGCATAGCCAAGGCATCCGGCGTAAGGACATCGCGTGCGGTTTGCATAGCTAACTCTATTAAATTGAAATTATTTGAATGATGCCATCAATCGCCATGGATGGAAATTTGTCATGCCAGTCGCAAAATTCAATCTATC
>JBDTAG010000259.1:0-11948 GCA_039924745.1 Rhodoferax sp. | reverse complement strand
CAGCGCTTGCTGGACGCGGGGTATGTGTATATCGGTCTGGACCATTTCTCCAAACCCGATGATGAGTTGAACAAAGCCCGGTTAAACCAAAGCTTGCACCGTAACTTCCAGGGCTACACCACACGCTCGGAATGTGACCTGATTGGTTTTGGCGTCTCCGCTATCAGCAAGGTGGGCCACTCCTACAGCCAGGCAGTGCGGACGCTGAACGCTTATTACGAACGCCTGGACTCTGATCAGTTGCCGATCGATAAGGGCTATGCGCTCAGTCCTGACGATGTGCTGCGCCGCGAGATCATCATGACGTTGATGTGCAGTGCGCCTGTTGAGTTTGCCGCCATTCAGCGTGACTACGGCGTTGACTTCGTGACGTACTTTGCGGCGGAACTTGCACAGTTGCGCCCGTATGAAGAGGCGGGCCTCATCACGGTGGACGCCAATGCGATCCGGGTGACTGCCAAGGGGCGCTTGTTTGTGCGAGCCAGTGGCATGGTGTTTGACACCTTCCTGAGTCAAGCCACGACCTCAACCTATTCCAAACTGATTTAACCCCCGCAAGCCCCACAGCAGTGGTCCACGCCATGCTTGCCTTTGAGCTTGGTCACTGCCACCCGCCACACGTCAGGGCCGCTCTCCAGAGGCTCCCAGGTAAACAGGTTTGGCTTCTCCAGCTCAAACTGGCTGCGCAGTGTTAGCGGGTCTTGGTCGTTGAGCAGCTCCATGGTCGCATCGGTGTCCAAGTGATCAAACGCCCAAAAGACCAAAGAACGACGATCTTTGGATGCCATGGGGCGGGTGTCCACTTGGATAGCCTGGGTCGTGTGTGTCATAACAGCGTCTCATTAAATAAATTGAAATTTCATTATAAGATGCATATAAAATGAATCTTATAAATATTTCATAAAGCGCACGATGTCCATTCCACCCGTTCGTTCTGCCTCTGGCCTTCTGCAGCCACAAGAGCCCGCACCCAAAGCCCCGGCTGCGCCCAGCATGAAGGCTTTTCTGGAGTTGGCTTTTAGGCCTTTGTACCTGGCTGGTGTGGGCTGGGCTGTGGTGGCGATTGCTCTTTGGGTCTACGCGCCTGCAGTGCTTACTGCTCCCTTGGGCGGTATCGCTTGGCACGCCCACGAAATGCTGTGGGGTTTTATCGCCACCATAGCCTTTGCGTTTCTGATGACCGCTGGGGCTAGCTGGACCGGTATTACCCCCATGACCGGCAAGTTGCTGGCGTTGGCTTGCGCACTGTGGGGGGTGGCGCGCATAGGCTTTCTGTTGCCGAGTGACGGCGCTTTCTGGGTGGCCATGGTGTCAGAGTTAGCATTCTTCTTGCTGGGCACGGGGGCCATGTTGCGCGCGGTAGTAGTGTCTAAAAACAGCCGCAATTACGCCGTACCTGGCCTGTTGGCCGGATTGGGCGCAACCGATGCGCTTTACCTGCTGACCGCGCGCGGCGGTGACTACCTCTTGTTGATGCAACGCTTTAATGCGGGCCTGCTGGTCATGGCCATGATTGCCTTGTTGATCGGACGCCGCGTGATTCCATTTTTTGCCATGCGTTCAGTGCATGGCCTCACGCTTCCCATGCAAATGAAGACCGGCTGGGTGCAATTGGGGGCCTGTGCGGTAGCAGTGCTGAGCCTGCTAGCGGATGTCCCCCTGCTCAGTGCCGCAGCGCTGGGGCTGGCTGGCGCATTGGCATGGGTCCAACTGATCAGTTGGAAGCCCATGGCTGTGCGAGGCAATGCCTTGTTGTGGATCTTGTACGTGGGTTATGCCGGTATCGGTATAGGCCTGCTACTGGCTGCCTTGCAATATGCCGGGGTCGATGTGCCGCGTGTGCTGCCGGTCCACACCATTGCCATGGGCGGCTTCTCGGTGCTCATCATCGGGATGGTCACCCGCACTGCGCTGGGTCACACCGGTCGACCATTGGCGACTGACCGCACCATACGGGCCAGCTATTGGCTGATGCTGTTGGCTGTGGTGATGCGCCTGTGCGCCATAGGCCATCCACCGGCCGCTGCGCCTTTGCTACATATGGCTGGGGCTGCGTGGATTGCGTCACTGGGTTTGTACCTGTGGCAGTTCACGCCGATTTTGATTCGGCCGCGCAATTGATGCTGCGCAAGACGCTCCCTGTTTTACTCTCCACGCAAAGGCAATCCATGACGCAACCCCTCACCGACCCGACCCGCAGCAAAGCTGCTCTCAAAGTGGTGCTGTTCGAGGGCATTCACCCATCCGCAGTAGAGGTGCTGAAACAGGGTGGCTACACAAACATCGTGACGCATACCAAGGCTTTAGAGGGTTCCGACTTGCAAGCTGCACTAGTGGGTGCCCACTTTGTCGGCATCCGCTCGCGGACCCAACTCACCGCTGAAGTGCTGGCCACGGCACCACAGCTCGCTGCCATTGGTTGTTTTTGCATTGGAACTAACCAAGTCGATTTGAAGGCCGCCATGCGGATGGGCATTGCGGTGTTCAATGCACCGTTCTCCAACACGCGCAGCGTAGCGGAACTGGTATTGGCCGAAGTCATCATGTTGATGCGTGGCATACCCGAAAAGAACGCCATCCTGCACCGCGGTGGGTGGGTCAAGAGCGCTGCCCATTCGTACGAGGTGCGTGGCAAAACCCTGGGGATCATCGGCTACGGTCACATCGGTACGCAGATTGGTGTGTTGGCCGAGCAACTGGGCATGCGTGTTGTGTTCCACGACATTGAAGCCAAACTACCGCTGGGCAATGCGCGTGAAATCCCTAGCCTGAGCGAACTGTTGGCAGTTTCGGATGTGGTGAGCCTGCATGTGCCCGAAACACCGCGCACGCATCTGCTGATCGGCGCAGCCGAACTGGCTGCGATGAAGACCGGTAGCCATCTGATCAACGCCTCGCGCGGAACCGTGGTCGATATAGAAGCGCTGACTGCAGCGCTGGAAAGCCACCACTTGCATGGGGCGGCTATTGACGTGTTTCCAGCTGAACCACAGGGTAATGACGCGGTGTTCGTTTCAGCGCTGACGAAATTCGACAATGTGCTGCTAACCCCGCATATCGGCGGTTCCACATCAGAAGCCCAGGTCAACATCGGCAGTGAAGTGGCAGCCAAGCTGGTGCGCTATGGCAACAATGGATCGACCACCTCGGCGGTCAACTTTCCCGAAGTGGCTTTGCCTGAACACACGGGCCGCAGCCGTCTGCTGCATATCCACTACAACGTACCCGGAGTCTTGGCACACGTGAATGAGCGGCTCTCCGCTGCGGGGATCAACATCGCGGCCCAATACCTGAGCACCTTTGAAGACTTGGGCTATGTGGTGATTGATGTAGACAGTGCCGCCAGCCAGTCGGCACTGGAAGAGCTGCGCAGTGTGTCCGGTACCATCCGCTGCCGCATCTTGTACTAGAAATAGCTCAGCGAGTTGCATTGGGTGATGCACGCCTAGCCGACGAGTGCTAGCCACTGCTGTAGGGGGGAGCGCGTGGCGCAAGAGCAGTTGATCTGGATCAAACCCAAGCCGATGCGAGTGTGGGAGGCTAGGGTCTAAAGCCAAGGACTGCCCACATGTCATTCCAAACATTACAAATCGTGCGTGAAGAGCACACCGCCCTTGCGGCCATACTTCGATCTCTTTCCATGTTGTTGGACGTCGGACCCTGTGACGCGCCCGAACGCTTTTTTGACATTTTGCGTGCGATGCTTTTCTACATTGATGAGTTCCCAGAACGCTTACACCATCCAAAAGAATCTAAGCATCTATTTCCCAAGCTGGTGCGCGCAGCTCCGCAACTGCAAGCGGTGATCGAGAGACTGGAGCAAGAGCACCACCAAGGCGAAGGGAAAGTGCGTGAATTGCAGCACATGCTCTTGGCGTGGGAACTCATCGGTGAATCACGTCGCGTTGCATTTGAACAAGCTGCGCGAACCTACGTCACCTTCTATTTGCTGCACATGCGCACCGAAGAAAAAGAATTGTTTTCTATAGCCCAGCAGGTGTTGACTCCAGCTGATTGGGTTGAACTGGACACGGCGTTTACCAAGGACAGAGACCCATTGGCCAGCAGTCAGCGCGATCCCTGTTTCGATCGGCTGTTCACCCGCATCGTAACGGCCACACCAGCGCCGATTGGTGTGGGTCGCCGCTTGGATGCAACTGAATAATGTTTGATCTTGCTCAAAGTTCCGAAACCCATATCGCGGCAAAGTCCCGCCCATGCACGCAATTCCGACTAAGCTAGTCAATTATCCAGCCGAGGCCGTTGCGCCAGGCACAGCCTTGTTGCGGCGTGCAGTGCAGACCGACCTTGTCTTATTTGTGGAATCAGGTCGCGTAGCCATCGGCGTCATTGGAGAGGATAGTGAAGCAGTCGAGCACCAGCTCGGATTCCTTGAAGGACCAGGTTGGCTGGATGCCACATCGGCTGTATTGAATCTGCCAAGCGCAGTGGATGCTGTGGCACAAACCGAAGTTTGGGTGCGCCGAACACCATTGTCAGAGTTTCAGGCCTGCTTTCATGCCTTTGATGAAAGCGTGCAAACCATGCTTTTGGATGTGGCAAAGGCGCACCGACAACAAACCGATCTGACTATCAGTCGCCTCGCAAAAGATGCCGAGGCGCGTTGTGCGGAGTGGCTATTGGGACAAGTACGCTCCAATGACAAGGGTGTCTGCTCGGTGCAATTGCAACAGCGCAAACGTACGATCGCTGCACAGCTCGGCATCGCGCCAGAAACGCTATCACGCGTATTGCGGCACCTGCGTGAGCGTAGCCTTATCAGCGGCACAGGCCGTGTCGTGAATTTGGTCGACCTACATGGCCTGCGTTCGCTGGCAGGCAATTAGTACCAAGACCTGCCCGTTGCCTTCAGCAACGAATCGATACACAGAAACACATCTACGGAAGATATTCGCATGATCACACCCTATGAGCAAAATTTTGGTGCTGATTACCAGCATTCGATGGTGAGTTTGGGAGATGAAATGCGCCGAATCATCCGGCATTTCGGGATCGAGACCATTTACGGTGTGGGTGGCGACTTTGCGGCCAATTTGATCTCGGCGCTGGACCAGGATGGATTGACGGTTTCACCCGCAAGCAACGAAATGCATGCTGGATTTTGCGCCTGCGCGCAGGCTGAATTAGACGGCATAGGTTTCTGCCTTACGACCTACACCGTTGGGTCGTTGCCCTGCGTGAGTGCGGCAGCTTTGGCTAAAACAGAGGGTCTGCCAGTCGTTTTCATTTCGGGCGCGCCAGGTGAGGATGAAGTGCACCAGTCCAGCATTCACCATATGGTGCAACCCAGCAATAGTTGGCGGGCAGAGTATGACGCAGCACTCCATGCGTTCGCGGCGATTGGAATACGTGCTGAGCGCTTGCAAGGTGATCGCTCCCGTGGTCAACCCAATATTTCTGCGTTTCGATTTTTTGAGCTCGTCAAGCATGCGTGGCTACACCGTGAACCGGTCTTCATCGAGGTCCCCCGCAACCTGGTATTTGCCTTAACCCAGCCGTTGTCGCTTCCGCAACTGGACCCACTTGAGAGCCCCGCAATAGTGTTTGCCGGGCTAGAAAGCATTCTCCAAACGATTGTGAGACGACTGCAGGCTGCGCGCGCACCATTGGTCTATTTCGGCGTTCAGGTTCGTCGAAATCCAAAGCTGACGCGGCTCGTGCAAACGTTTTGTCATCGCTTCCAGATCCCCTATGTCAGCGATTGGTTTGCGAAAGGCGCTGTGGATGAAACGGACCCGCTGTGTTTGGGAACCTACAACGGCGCTTTTGGTGAAGTTACGACCCGCAGCTACATTGAGACCCGTGCCGACTACGTCTTGGACTTAGGTTCCAGCATCATTGCCCAGGATACCGCCAGCGCGTTTCATACTGGTACGCATTTCATTGCAGACTTCGCAAACAAGACGGTAGTGAAATCCACGGTATCCCGCGAGGCAGATCTCATTCGCATCGTGGAGGGTTTGATTCAAGCAGAACTGCCGACTTATGCTTTTGGAAGACCAATTCGGTCGCAGCCCAAATTGCTTCCAGAGGCAAAATTTGATTTTGATGTGCTTGCGGATGCCATCAATGCGGCGCAGGCAACCCAGACATTTGGTACGGTGTTTGTTCCAGAGGTGGGGAACTCGTTTTTTGCAAGCTTTGGTCTGAGCCCCAAGGCGAGCGATATTGGGATCAACTGGTTAGCCAACCCTTGGTATGCCGCAATGGGGACCTCTTTACCGTATGCACGCGTGGCGGCTGAATCGGTCCGTCGCCGCGCAGCTTCAGACCGTATCGTCGTCATCACTGGTGATGGTGGTTTCCATTTTCAGCTGAACGAGCTCATCCATTTTCAAAAGCAGTCGCTGGCGGTCACGATCGTCTACATGCGGAACGACATTTTTCATTTGGGCAAGGGTGGTGATGGCCCGATTTACCATTGTTCAACTGGAGCTTTTGACGTGCTGCAATTGGTCCGCGCCTATGGTGGCGATGGAAAGCGTTGCACAACAATTGCAGAGTTCAACGCCTACTACGGTGAATGTTTGCAAGAGAACACGGGTATCCGCTTGATCGAAGTGCCCTGTACATTGGGCCCGCAACACCAGTGCCGCGAGATCACGCTGTTGAATCTGTATATCAAGTCCCGAAATGGAGACGCGCAAGCGATTCTCCAGTGGGAAACTCTGATGCGGCCTGAGGACCAAGCTACCGAAAGTTCACCGTCGCATCATTGATGCAACTGCACGGGCAAACCCTGCGGGTCAAAAGGGATGTAGCCGTCGATATCTCCACTTTTTATAGCTTCCACCATGCGTTGCAACGGAAGTTCAGCGTCCAGATTGGTGGGTGGATTTCCGACAGTTCCTGACATAGCGGCAGCAAATACCATGCCCCATTTTTGACCCGTCTGGCTGGCCTCGGCAGCCAGGGCCGCAAAAGAATCCAGCTCTTGCGGGCTTTTGTCGACACACATCAGAGGCGTCAACGTGCCGCCGTGGCCTGCTTCATAGTCAGCACGCTGTTGGGGTGTACTGTCTTCAGGGAGCTCAATGCTGGCAAACACAAACAGCAGACGTTGGGGCAAAGGCTGGTAGCGGGCAGCGTTCAGTAAATCATCAAAACTGGCAATGTTCATGGTGAGAGTCCGTCCAATGGATAGTGAATAGGGTTGGGTTTTACAGAGTGTTCAAGCAGGCGCAAGCACGTCCACATAGTCAGACACAGCCGGGCGAAGGCGCGACGGTTTGCGGCTTTGTACCGTGCCCACACTGATGAAACACAAGGCATGTTCGCCCGGTGAAAGTTCAAACAAATTGCGAAGGGGCTGCGCCTTGAGCGCCTGTCCGCTGGTTAGAGCCGATCCAAAACCGAGGGCCGTTGCCATCAGAAGCATATTCTGAACAGCGCAGCCGGCCGAAAGAATGCGCTCGTACAGATCAATGGCAGGGTCACCGCACGCGCCGTCCACTATGGTCAATAACAATACTGGCGATCGATAGGCTTTTTCGCGGGCCTGCGCTACTTGTTCTGAAGTAGCTTGGCAGTCACGTTCGAGTAGAGATTGGGAAAAGACTTCAGCCAATCTTGCGCGTTGTTCGATCGGCACGCGTACAAAACGCCAAGGCAGTAACTGCCCGTGGTCCGGTGCGCTTGCGGCAGCTCCCAATATGGACAGCAGCTGATCGGCATCAGGACCAGGTGCGGCAAGGCGCTTGGGCAGAATGGTCTGGCGTGATTGAAAGAGTGCTGCAGCCCACCGTGCTGTGTCTTGCGGTGCGTCGTTTGTGGATACAGATTGCGGGCTCATGGCAGTGACTTTAACCTGCACGTCCATCGGCTCGCAAACGCCCAAACCAGCCCATCAGGCGAAAGCCCCACACCGCCATGATCGCAAGCCACAGCAAGGCCGCACCTAACACCAGCCAATGTCCGAAAGTCGTAGGCAACGCAGCCGAAATACGTAAGATCACCGCACACTGCAGAGCCAGAAACAAAGTCCATACGGTTGCGTCAGCCACCAATGCACGGCCGCTGTGGCCACATGCGACACGCGTCACCATGGCCAGCATCAGCGAGGCCAGGCAACCCATGGTCAGCGCGTGCAGTTGACCCAGTGCCAGCACTGGAGCGCCCGTTTGCCACCTGACGAACTGCGCCACTGCGCCCAGCACCAAAGCGAGCCCCAACCACACGAAACCGATGTGCAGCATGGCTAACAACTTGTTTTTAAGACTTTGCATGAGGCCCCAGATCACGGCTAACCACAGCAAAACGCCTCCCGCTATGACTTCCAGTGCTCCTCGCAACAAGAACCACATCTCCATCCCCCGCCCCAAGGTGGGTCCGAGCAACTCTACCCACACCGCGAACACTTCTAAGCCTGCGACCGAAAGCATCAAACCGAGCGCCCAGAATGGTCGCCGGGCAGAAATGAAAGGCATTGCGCTCGACGTAAAAAATGGAATCATGCGGTGTGCCACCGTCACATAGACGACCACCACAAACCCCCAAAGTCCCGTCAGAATGCAAGCCAGAGCCAAAGCGTCGGCTCCTACCAGCACACTGGCCAATAGTCCTGCAATGCTCAAACAACCGACCGCGCAAGCGACGCCCACCGTGCGGGCATGCAGTTGATCGTCCTCCTTGCTTCGGCGGATCAGGGACCAGAACAAAAGGGTGACCCAGAACAGGCCCGACAGAGCCATCGCCAAGCCGAATAACGACACCGCCTGGCGCCAATGGCTTCCCACTACCCACAATAGCCAACCGATTGCCTGCAGACCTAATGGCAATGACAATTGCGATGCCGCGAGCCCCTGCACGCGCAGCCACTTTGGGCCGGCGGTAAACAGGAATCCCGAAAAGAAGAGCGGGATGAAGCCAAACGTCATCACTGCGCCATGCACCAACGAAGGGGATAGCGCGAACGACAGACCGATTGCACCGGTGACGCGGTCCAGTTGCACCACTGCCCACCACGCGCCACTGGCTAAGAGCACCACGAGTGCCAGAAAGAATCCCAGTCGGTGCGGCGCAGTCAGTAAATGGGTCGCACGCCAATGCAGGTTGGGTCGTGGTTCTACTGTCATCTGCTTCTAATAGCTAAAAACTTGGCCATCATGTTCCACGTAAGGGGCATAAGGGCCGGTGCCACTGTTTGAGGCCTCCGAGGCCGGCACGAAGCGTCCCTCTAGTACGTCAAAAATGTGAATTTCACCGTGTTCGATTACGTAGTGCCAACCGTGCAAGGTCAGGCGACCGGCCTCGACCTCGCGACGCACCATGGGGTAGGCCATCAAACGCTCCAACTGCAACACCACCACACGCTGCTCGGTGCGGCGCAGGGCCTCCGGGCTGCTCTGTACGGGTAACAGCGCTTCTTCGGCCAGCTTGAGCCAGGCCTGTAGCGCAATGGCTTCTTCTGGTGCGCCGTCATAGGCAACACGGATAGCGCCGCAGTGGCTGTGGCCACAAACGATGATGCGCTCCACGTGCAATGTTAAAACCGCATATTCGATAGCGGCGGTGGTGCCATGCAAGCCATAAGTTCCATCGTAAGGGGGTACAAAGGCCCCAACGTTGCGGACGATGAATAGCTCTCCAGGCCCGGCACCCGTCAGTAAATAGGGCACCAAGCGCGAATCGGAGCAACCAATGAACAGCGTTTTAGGATGCTGACCTTGCGCCACCAAGTCTTGAAAGCGCTGTTGGTGCAGTGGAAAATAGTCCGACTGGAAGTTCCGCAGGCGAAGCAGTAGCTCGTCCGCAGGAACCGGCTCTAACGAGCTCGGGCCTGCGGCGGCAAGGGTCATTGCACCAAGGGCGAGTCAGCCCCTTCCAGATCAATTCCTTCTACCTGTGCCTGGCCGACCAAGAGGCTCATGTATTGGCGCAGGGCTTTGGAACGCGATTGCAGGGTAAGCTGCGCGGCGATGCGGTCTTGCACCTCGGGGTAAGACTTCTGTTCGCCTTCACGGCGCCCCAAAACTTCCATGATGTGGAAGCCGAACCGCGAGTGCATCAGTTTGGTGTGCACACCGTTGCCGCGCTGGGAATGGTTTTGGTGAAAAAGTTCGGCAGCCAATTCTGGCGCGCAGTCTTCGGGACTAACCCATCCTAAATCGCCACCTTGGGTGCT
Organism: Rhodoferax sp.; assembly: GCA_039924745.1. Taxonomy (GTDB): domain Bacteria; phylum Pseudomonadota; class Gammaproteobacteria; order Burkholderiales; family Burkholderiaceae_C; genus Allorhodoferax. The sequence goes on along the minus strand of JBDTAG010000259.1, from coordinate 1,804 downwards.
GGTGGGACAGTTGGAAAGCTCTGCGGCTAGCTGTTCAAAGCGGCCTTCGGGGGCATTCTTGTGCAGCAACTCCAGCAAGGCTTTTTCTGCATGGGTGGCTAACGCTTGAACATTAACGCCCAGCGTCACCGCAAACAAAATGTGGCGCAGGTGCAGCGCTTGGCCTACTACAAATTGGGCTTTGTTGGCATCGTAATAGCGTTGGCATTCTTCTGCTGTGGGCAAAGGCGTAGTAACCGCGCCATCCACCATCGTCTCAACGATCTGGCGTTCCGCGTCGGTCAGTTCTGGTGCGGTTAGCCCTTTGTGGCGGGGCAATAAACCGGCAGTAACCGCTTGTTGGCGCAGCAGCTCGGCGTAGGCCAGCTCTTGCACTGCCTCGGGTGGAGGGTTTTGGCCTTGCTCAAAAAGTGCAATGCCGTTAATACTGGGCACAGGTGTGGAGAGTGCAGCTGCAGTGGCTGCGCACTGACAGGCGCTACTACCGCAGCCCGCTGCTGATGATGTCGAGGAGGTACTCATGATGGCCCTTAATGTCGGATTAGTTGCCGCGGCGTTGGCTCAAAGGTGTGCTTGGTGTCATGCCGACGCGGCGGCTGCGTACCAACTGGTAGGGGCGTATGAGGTATGCCGCCGCACCAAAGCCACTCCATACGTGCACCAGGCGTGTAAAGGGGAAGATCAGAAAGATCGACATACCCAAAAACATGTGCATCTTGAACACAAAACCCGCCTCAGCCAACAACAAGGGCGCGCCAGCTTGGAAAGTCATGATCTGCTGGGCCCAACCGGCCAAGCGCATCATCATGCTTCCATCCAGATGCTGTGCAGACAAGGGGATGGTGGCCAAGCCCAGTGCCAATTGCAACCACAGTAGCACCAGTAAAACAATGTCGCTGGTTTTGGAGTTGGCGCGAATACGGTCATCGAACAGGCGACGGTGCAGCAAGAGCGAAACACCAATGAAACCGAACACGCCAAATAGGCCGCCCGACACCATGGCCATCAATTGCTTGTTGCCCGCGCTGATGAAATGTTCGTATAGAAAGTGCGGTGTCAACATGCCGAAAGTGTGGCCAAAGAACAGGAACAGCACACCCACATGGAACAGGTTGCTACCCCAGCGCAACTGCCCCGTACGCAGCAGTTGCGAGGAATCGCTCTTCCATGTGTATTGGTCACGCTCGAAGCGCAGCAAACTGCCGAGCAAAAATACGCTCAAGCAAATGTAGGGATAAACACCGAAAAGAAAGTTGTCGAGGGTACTCATAGTGCTACTCCTGGCGCAGCGGTTGCTTTGCGAACAAAGTGAATAGGTTGGGGGGCGCCGGGCTTTGCCTGGCCTTTGGTGCTGCAGCCGTCAAAGGCCATGGGTTCGACCCAGGCCTCGTCCATCGCTTCGTCGGCGACCACGGGCACGGCCTGCACCTTTTGTCCTGCTAATTCCAACACGGCTGCTAACAGCGTGGCGTAGGGGCTGCCGCGTTTAAGCAGCGCGCTAAAGATGGCAGTCAATATATGTTCCATTTCACCTAAGAAATTGGCGGCCAATTTGGGTGGTTGTGTGGAGGCGAACTCCAGCACAACGCACAAATGGTCGGGCAACTCTTCAGGGCCCATCAAGAGGCCAGCCTTCTCGTAAGTTTGTGCGAGGTCCACCATGGCCGGGCCGCGGTCGCGCGAGTCGCCGTGTACATGCTCGAAGAGGTGTAGCGATGTGGCGCGACCCCGATCGAACGTCTCCACATAGCGGCCTTCAACCTCCATGGGGTCAAGGCGGGCTAGCTCCGCCGCCAGGGCTTTT
>JBDTAG010000258.1:0-4963 GCA_039924745.1 Rhodoferax sp. | reverse complement strand
TTCATGCGGCTTGTTCAGGTGATCGCAGGTGTAGACCAAATAGCACGCGGCCTGCATGGCCTGCGATCCGCCAATGTTTTGCAAAATGCGCGCCACGCCGTCGGCATGGGCCAGCGCGTTCTCGCCGGTGTCCAGTGTTTCGCTGCACAGCAGCGGATCGGCGAATGCGCGGGCTCGGGCCAACGCATCGACCTGCTCGGGCAGGCTGGTAGCCGTGGCCGCAATCACCGACGCCGTAGGCTGGTTTTCAGAAGACTGACTTTTCATTCAACAATACAAAGTGGCTGGAGGCGCGCTGCTAGTCCAGCAAAAAATGGGTTACCACGTCCACTTGGTCGGGTGCGATCAGCGTGGGCGCGTGGCCCACACCAGCAAACTCCACCAACCGGGCTTTGGGGCCGCGCTCGGTCATCAACTGGGCGGTTTGGGGCGACAACAAGTCTGACTGCGCACCGCGCAACAGCAGGGTCTGCGCCTGCAGGCCATCGTACAAAGCCCACAACATCGCTTCGCCTTGGGCGGCGGCCTCTTGCGTGACCGCGGCAAACGGAACAGCAATGGCAGGGTCGTAATGCAGGGTGACCGCCGTATCCGAACCCGGCACCGGTTTGACCATGTGGCGTGATAGCTCTAACCACTGCTCCGGCGTGTGCGGCCCGAAGCTGGTGGAGATGGACCACATGGCATCGGCCGCTTGTTGCAACGAATCAAATTTGACCGAGCGCCCCAGATAGGTGCCGATGCGGGCCAAGGCCTCCCATTGAATGCTGGGGCCTACGTCATTGAGCACCAGTCGACGCAGTGGTATCGGCAAAGGAAATTGCTTTTGCCCAAACACGGCCATGCCGATCAGGCCGCCCATGCTGGTGCCCACCCAATCCAGCGTCTGGGTTTGGGGCTGCAGATAGGTGAGCAGTGCAAACATGTCGCCGGCATAGGCCGGAATTTGGTATCCCTGCGGGTCTGCAAGCCAGTCGCTCTTGCCACGGCCCACCACGTCAGGGCAAATGACGCGCAACGCACCACCAGCTTTTGCCACAAGGGCCTGTGCCAGCACATCGAAATCGCGCGCCTGGCGGGACAGGCCGTGCACACACACCACCAAGTGCGTGGCTAACGGATCGCCCCACTCCCAAAACGCCATGCGGTGGCCTGCACCGGCATCGGGGCAGGGTAAGTAGTTCAGCTGAGGGTCGGACATGGTGGAATGGATGTTTTGATGATGATCGGCATTGGCTGAATCGTAAATGAAAAACTTTGCGAAGCAGACCAAGAGCGCAGCGCACGTCAGCAGCTCGACTACAGAAGTTACCGCGCCAGGCGTACATGTGGCTTACCGCGGCACCGAACAGGCCAGCACACCCAGCGCCACACACTTGCAGTGAGGCTTGTCTAAACCTGTGCGCTGGACAACTGCTGTGCGATCCGATTCAGGTCGTCTACCGTGTCTATGTCGGTTACCGCACCAGCATCAGACACTATTAATTCAATAGCAGAGTGTGCAGCAAGCACGAGGGCTGCACCCTGATTTCCTTTAAGAGACTCCAGTTCAGTACGACATTTTGCGCCGAACCCTACTGGGTGCCCGCGCTGGCCTTCAAAGGTCGGCATGACGGCCGCGTGGTCTGACAGCGCCTGAGCAACGGCTAACAGGGTTGCGGGCAGGATCAAGGGCAGATCACCGGGCAATATCAGCCATCCGGCTGCGTGCGGCGTGGCCCGTACCGCGGCGGCGATGGAGTCACCCATGCCGGGGTGTGGCTCGCTTTCCACGTGATACGGTAAGCCGCTGGCTCGCACCGCGTCCACGGTGTGCTGCAAAACCGTCTTGCCGCGCAACATGGCTTGCAGCTTGGAGCCACGGCCACCAGAGGCAATGAAACGCGTACCCTGCCCGCTGGCCAGGATCAGCACTGTCGGTTGGATGCCAGTCATGCGCGAGACTCCTGAGTAGACACAGCCTGGTGCGTCATCCAAGCTTTCCATACGGTAGGTCTTGGATACTGCGTGACTAAGCCAGCTTGAACGGCAGGCTGCGTGGTGTCTTGCCAGTCAACTTGGCAATCGCGTTGGCGAAGGCCGGCGCCAAGGGTGGCAAACCGGGCTCGCCCATGCCAGTGGGTGGTTCGGCGCTGGGAACGATGTGCACCGCAATCTTGGGCATATCGGGCATGCGGGCCACCACATAGTCGCCAAAATTACTTTGTTCAACAATCCCGTCCTTGAAAGTGATGGCAGCGCCCGGCAAGCAAGTGCCAAGACCCATCAGCGCGGCGCCTTGCACCTGCGCCTCCACGGTTTCGGGGTTGACGGCCAGGTTGCAATGCACGGCAGCCGTTGCTGCATGCAGCTTGGGCACGCCTTTGGTAACCGATGCCTCCACCACATAGGCCACTACGGTATCAAAAGACTCGTGCACCGCGATGCCCCAGGCCTGGCCTTTGGGCAGTTGGCGTTTGTTGTAGCCCGACCGCTCTACGGCCAACATCAGCGCGGCCTTGTGGCGCGGGTGCTTGTCGCCCATGAGGGCAAGCCGGTAGGCCACCGGGTCTTGGTGGGTGGCGCGCGCAATTTCGTCCACCAGGGTTTCCATGACGTAAGCGGTGTGGGTAGAGCCCACGCTGCGCCACCACAGCACCGGCACATTGACGATGGGGTGGTGGATCGACAGGCGCATGGGCACCCCATAAGGGTCGCGCATGCCTTCGGCAATGGTGGGGTCTATGCCATCCTTCATCATGCTGGCAAACGGTGTGCCCTGCACAATCGATTGACCCACGATGACATGGTCCCACGCCAGCACCTTGCCCTTGGCATCAAATCCGATCTCGGCACGGTGCACGTGCATGGGTCGGTAGTAGCCGCCTTTGATGTCGTCCTCTCGGCTCCATAGCACGCGGACTGGAACATCCAAGCCGGCGGTACGGGCAAGTTTGGCGACATTGCAAGCTTCAAAAACATAGTCCGCCGTGGGCACTCCACGCCGCCCAAAACCGCCACCGGCCATTTGCACATTGACCTTGACGTTTTGAGGCGACAAGCCCAGCACTTTGGCCGCGGCCATGCCATCAAAGCCGGGCATTTGTGTACCCAGGTAGATGTCTGCCTTGGCGTCTGCGCCGCTACCGGTCAGGTGCACCGTGCAGTTCAGCGGTTCCATGGGCGCGTGGGCCAAATAGGGAAAGGTGAATTCGGCACTGATCTTCTTGGGCGCCTTGGCCAACGGCTCCATGTCAGCCGCGTACTTGATCATGCCGGTCTTCTTGGCAAGCGCCTGGTAGCTGGCCAGCTGGGCAACGCTATCAACTTTTTCTACCGCCGAAGTGTCCCACTCCAGTTTGAGTGCATCGCGACCCTGCTTGGCAGCCCAATAGCCTTGCGCAACAACAGCAACGCCCTCGCCGCCCCTGTCCGTAGGGATGCGCAACACGGCCTTGACACCGGGGATGGCCTTGGCAGCGCTGTCGTCCAGCGACTTCAGCTTCGCACCGAACACCGGGGGGTGGGCCACCACTGCGGTGAGCATGCCGGGCAATTGCATGTCGATACCAAAGTTCTGTTTGCCGCTCGATTTGGCCGGCGCATCAATGCGGCCAGTGGCCTTGCCGATGATGCGGAAATCTTTGGCGTCTTTGAGCGCAACCTTTTGCGGCACTGGCAGCTTCATTGCTGCGTCTGACAAATCTCCGTAGCTGATGGACTTGCCACCAGCGCCAATGACCATGCCGTTTTCTGTTCGCAGGGTGCTGGCGTCCACGCCCCACTGCGTGGCAGCGGCGTCTACCAGCATGGCACGGGCGCGGGCGCCCAGTTCGCGGTACTGCATGAAGGAGTGTTTGATCGAACCAGAGCCCCCAGTCAGGTGCATGCCAAACAACGGGTCGACGTAAGCCGCATCGGAATTGCCATGCTGGGCGTGTACTTTGCTCCAGTCGGCATCCAGCTCTTCGGCCAGGCACATGGGCAAGGCGGTCAGCACGCCTTGTCCAAATTCGAGGCGGTTGATGGTGATCGTGACCGTGCCGTCTTTGTCAATGCGCACGAAAGCCGAAGGTTGCTCAAACGGCTTCAAGCCAGCCGGTGCAGTCGCAGCGGTCTGGGCACCTGCCAGCATGGGATAGGCGCCCAAGGCGAAACCGGATGCCACTCCAATCTTAAGGAAGCTACGGCGCGCCAGACCGTCGTTTGCTATCGAATTAGAAGCGCTACATTCACGTTCCACGAGGGCTAGAAGCCCTTTTGGCATTTGAGAACGGGCCAGATCCAATGTTGCAGAGTCAAAATGCATGGTAATTTCCCCTTTAAGCCAAGGACGTGGCAGCGGCGTGGATAGCGCTGCGGATACGGGCATAGGTGCCACAGCGGCAAATATTGCCCGCCATGGCGGCATCGATGTCGGCATCGGTGGGCTTCTTGTTGGTTTGAAGCAAAGCGGTGGCGCTCATGATTTGGCCGCTTTGGCAGTAGCCGCATTGCACGACATCGTGCGCGACCCAAGCGGTTTGCACGGCCAGGCCGATCATGTCGGTGGACATCGCTTCGATAGTGGTGATCTTCTTGCCGGCAGCTGCGGATATCGGGGTGACGCACGAGCGTGTAGCCACGCCATCGATATGCACCGTGCAGGCACCGCACATGGCCACGCCGCACCCGAATTTGGTGCCCGTCATGCCTAGCGTGTCGCGCAAAGCCCAAAGTACGGGAGTGGATGAATCGGCGTCAACCTGGGTGTCTTTGCCATTGATGTTGAGTGTGAGCATGGGGCCTCCTGAGTCGCGGCCACCTTGGCCGGGTCGGCAGAATGTAATGCAATTGCAGGAAACGTGCTGGCCACCCGCAATCAGGCCTCAATTGGATTGCTTGAAGGCCATCACGGCCTGGTTGCGCAGGGTGCGCAGCAGGGCCAGTTCTTTCTCGTCCAGCGCCAAAGCGCCGCGACTTTTCTTGTCGGCATAAATCAGAC
>JBDTAG010000257.1:0-2538 GCA_039924745.1 Rhodoferax sp. | reverse complement strand
TCCAGCCACAAAGCGTCTGCAAAGGTATCAATTTCAGAAAGATCGTGTGGCCCAGTTTGCGTCATTGCTCCAAATGGTAGCTGGTATTCTCACGCGGTGAACTATGCCCAAGTCCTCTTCCCCGATTTCTCTTTGATTCTTTGCGGCTACCTGGTCTGCCGCTACACCGCGTTAAACCGCTCAGTCTGGCAGCAGGTAGATGCATTGGTGTACTTCTTTCTGTTTCCAGTGCTGCTCTTCCAGTCCATCATCAAAACGCCGCTCGACGTGGGCGCTGCGTCGCGCCTGATCGCTGCCGGTTGGGCGCTGGGCTTGAGCGGTATTGCGATGGCCTATGCCCTGCCCTACATCCCCGGTCTCCGCCACTGGATTGACCGACGCGACCACGCCAGCAGCGCCCAAGTTGCGTTTCGCTTCAACTCGTTTATCGGTCTGGCCATTTCCGACCGCATCGCTGGGCCCCAGGGCGTGCAGTCGTTTGCCGTGCTGCTTGGCGTATGCGTGCCGCTGTTCAATGTGGGCGCCGTGTGGCCGATGGCGCGCCATGCGCAGCGCGGGTTTGCGCGGGAGCTGGTGCGTAACCCTTTGATCATCGCAACTGCATCAGGCTTGGTAGCCAACCTGCTGGGCTTGTCCATTCCGTCGTGGCTGGTGCCATCGGTGACACGCATAGGGTCCGCATCGCTGGCGCTGGGCCTGATGGCCGCGGGCGCTGGCATGCAATTTGGAGCCATCGCGCGGGCCAAAACGCTGGCTGTCTCGGTGCTGTCAATTCGCCATCTGCTTCTGCCGCTGACGGCGTGGGTGCTATCGCAATGGTTTGGACTGAGCACAGCAGAGACCGCTGTGTTGCTGGTGTTCTCTGCTCTGCCCACCGCCTCAAGCTGCTACGTGCTCGCCACCCGCATGGGCTACGACGGCGCCTATGTTGGCGGGCTGGTAACGCTATCTACTATCTTAGGCGTCTTCAGTCTATCGTTTGCGCTGGGCGTATTGCGGTAAATTGGGCTCTAGCCCTCGTGGAATATAGTGTTGTAGCTATATAAATGATAGTTTTTGAACGCAAGCCCCATGCGATGTGTCACACACCCGCAGGGTTCGCCAAAGGTTGCGGGGATCGGGATGGCGGGTTGTAGCTTTCGTGTCGCCCGCCCATCAAGCTTGATGTGCATCAATTTCGATAACAGTGGCCCCGTGCACAATGAAATGAAGTCAATTCATTCGCACCCAAGCCATGCTCGAAACACCTTCTTTCGCCCGAACCCGACCCGACACTTTGGCCCATCCAAAGCTGCTTGCGCGTAATTTGCACGAGATGATGCTTGCAATTGACACACTGCGCACAGCCCCAATCGCAACACTAGGGCGTGCCATTGCGAATATGGGTTTGCTGGACCAACGGACGTTGAATGACCTGCTGGAAGAAGACCCAGACTTGTTGCGCAGCAAATCGTCTGAACTGGTGCACCGTGTTTTACTGACTGCTGAAGAGTTGCAGCACGCACTGGCTTACGCCGCCGGCGTAGTCGAGGTCGATGCCGAACATTTTGTGATTTCCCCCGAATCGTTTGCACTGCTACCGCTGCGCGTTCAGCGCGCACAAGACTTGCTGTGTTTGGGTGAAGTCGAAGGACTGTTGTACGTGGCATCGTGGTGCCCGACCCATGAAGATCTGCATGGTCATTTGTGCGCATTGACCGGTCGTAGCGTCATGTTGGTGTGGGCCGACCGCGATGCGATTTCCGCCCGCCTGACCAGCCTGGACCCCAATGCACCCCAAATCGCACCCGAACGATTGGCAAAGGATTTACAAGTGAAAAAGGGCGCGTTTGACCCCAGCGTGATCCAATTTGCGGGTGGCGGTGTTCCACCGGAACAGCAGGACATGAATTACCTGATTGGTGAGGCCGTGCATGAAGTTGCCACCGGTGAAGAAACCGCCGAGGCCAGCGAAGCCAGTGAGTCGTCCAGCGTCGTGCGCATGGTGAAACGCCTGATCAAGGACGCGCAAAGCGTGCATGCCTCCGACATCCACATCGAGACCAACCCGGGCGAAGAATTTACCCGCATCCGTCTGCGCCGCGACGGCGATCTGGAGCTCTACCAAAAGCTGCCGCCCCAGCTGCGGGCGCCTTTGGTGTCGCGCATCAAAGTCATGGCCAGACTGGATATTGCTGAGCGACGCAGGCCACAAGACGGAAAGATCAATTTTGCCGAATTCGGGGGTGAAAATTTAGAGTTGCGCGTAGCCATCATGCCCACGCATGACGGCATGGAGGACGTGGTGCTGCGGTTATTGGCATCCAGCAGACCCATACCATTAGCCATGCTGGGTTTTCAGGCGCGCGACATTAAAGTGGTGGCACGCATGTCCAGCCGGTCCTTTGGGTTGGTGCTGGCCGCTGGTCCTACCGGCTCGGGTAAGACGACCACATTGCATTCCATGTTGGCCGAGATCAATACCGATGAAAAGAAAATTTGGACCGCCGAGGACCCGATTGAAATCACCCACCCCGGTCTGCGCCAGGTGCAGGTCAA
>JBDTAG010000256.1:0-4123 GCA_039924745.1 Rhodoferax sp. | reverse complement strand
TCACCGCCCAAATCGGTGCGGTGGGTAGAAACCCCACAGGGGCGTGAATCGCGTTTGAACGGCGTGTTGATTGACCGCTATGCCCCCGGTGAAAATGCTGGATACCCTACGCTATGCAAAGGGCGTTTTGATGTGGGCGATGACAAAAACTACTACGCAATAGAAGAGCCCACCAGCTTGAACACGCTTGAGTTGCTGCCCCAATTGTTGAAGATGGGTGTACGCGCCATCAAGATCGAAGGACGTCAACGCAGCCCGGCTTACGTAGCCCAAGTGACGCAAGTATGGCGCGATGCCATCGACCATTGTGTGGCCAATCCGCATCGTTATGCACCCAAACCGGTTTGGATGAGCCAGCTCGATGGCGTTGCCGAAGGCCAGCAACACACGCTCGGTGCTTACCACCGTCCTTGGAAATGAGGATGCACACAGCATGAAAACACTAAAAGTGCCCCCATCTATGCAGATATCGCTTGGGCCCCTGTTGTACTACTGGCCACGGGAAACCACACTCAATTTCTATGAAGCCATGGCCGCTACAGCGGTAGATGTGGTGTATTTAGGCGAGGCGGTTTGCTCGCGTCGCCACGAGATGCGCTTATCCGATTGGCTGGACATTGGCGCGCGACTGCAGCGTGCCGGCAAGCAGGTGGTGCTGTCCACACAAGTATTGCTCGAATCTGGGGCTGAAGTGGGCACCATGCACAAGATTGCCAGCAACGGCAACTTCTTGGTAGAAGCCAATGATATGGGTGCCGTCCAATGCTTGACGGGCAAGGCACCGTTTGTCGCAGGGCCACACCTCAACATCTATAACCTGCCCAGCTTGGAGTGGATCGCCTCACTAGGCGCCCGCCGGTGGGTGATGCCGTTAGAGATGAAGCGGGACGATTTGTCGGTTCTTCAGCAAGCCTGCCCGAACGGGTTACAGACTGAAGTGCTTGTCTATGGGCGGATGCCTTTGGCCTTTTCGGCGCGGTGTTTTACCGCTCGCCACCGCAACCTGCCGAAAGATGACTGCCGCTTCAGTTGTCTGGACCATCCCGACGGGCTAATGCTTAAAACGCGCGAACACAAGGAATTTCTGGTCCTCAATGGCACGCAAACGCAATCGGCAAAAGTTTATAACTTGGTGGATGCTTTGGGCGAAATGCGGGCGATGGGAGTGGACATGGTGCGGCTCAGCCCACAGTCCCGCGATATGGAAAAAGTGATATCCGTGTTTGATGCCGCGCGACACGAAAGACTAGCCCCACAGGAGGCATTGGCACATTTGCAACCTTTCATGCCTGACGAGGGCTGCAACGGCTATTGGCATGGACACCCTGGACTGGATCAAGTTACACGTACAGATGCGGCCTGTGCAGCAAGTGGTGCCGTTTCTGTTTAACCCCGAATAAGTCAATTTGTTGTGCTAATCCATTTAATTCCAAAAACTCGACATGGTTATGCGTAACTCCAGAGTCCCAGTCGCCCATTTTTCGTTGCCTGAACCTGTGGGTCGGTTTCTGTCCAATCTACCGGCCTATCCGGGATCACTTTTACTGGTGGTCGCTCTGAACCGCTTGTTGTCGAACCATCTTCCGGCTGATGTACAGCGCTATCTGTTTGGTAAAAAGCTGCGTATTCATGTCAGCGATGCACGGATGACTTTTGATTTCACCTTTAACGGTATGCGTTTCGCACCTAGCTCAGAAAATGGTGAGGCCGATCTCATCATCAGCGCAAGCGCGCAAGATTTTTTGCGTTTGGCACAGCGCCAGGAAGATCCAGACACTCTGTTTTTTAACCGCCGTCTTTCCATGGAAGGCGACACCGAATTGGGCTTGGTGGTCAAAAACGCACTGGATGCACTGGAGTTGCCGGTACTTGACTTGCGCGCATGGTCACCACAAAAATTGCTGGCCCGATTTGGGGTACGAAATAGTCCGCAATCCCCACCTCCGCGTTCCGGAGGTTTGCAGTGAGTGGTGACTCCGCCAATTTACCGCTGGTGTATTCTTGCTCGGGATGTTCCAGCGCGGCCCAACTTGCGAACCAAGTCGCGCTTCGCCTGGACCGCAAAGGCGTAGCGGAAATGTCGTGTATCGCAGGGGTCGGGGGCGATGTGCCCTATTTGCTCAAGATCGCATTGTCCGGACGCCCTATCATTGCATTGGACGGTTGCCCACTGGTGTGCGTTCAAAGCACACTTGCACGACACAGCGTTGTGCCTGATCGGCATTACCAATTACAGCAATACGGCGTTAAAAAGCGCAAACATGAAGACTTTGATACCGAACAAGCAGCGACGCTGCTGGCACAAATAGAGTCTGATCTGAAGGTAATGCCACTTGCGGTGGAGCACAGCATCGTATGATTCCGAAGCGTCGCGTAGTCGTGGCTATATCGGGGGCCAGCGGCGCCGTGTACGGCATTCGCCTGATGCAAGCGTTGGGCAAGTCACCCAACGTCGAAGTTCACTTGGTAGTGTCTGGCGCTGGGTGGCGCAATGTTGAGCAAGAACATGGCTTGCAACGTGCGGCAATCGAGGCATTGGCACACGAGGTGCACGATGTGCACAATGTGGGAGCCACGATTGCTAGTGGATCGTTTCAATGCAGTGGGATGGTTATCGCACCTTGCTCGATGCGGACCTTGGCAGCCGTTGCGAATGGCCTGTCAGATAACCTCATTACACGGGCGGCTGACGTGGCGCTCAAAGAACGCCGCCGTCTGGTATTGATGGTGCGCGAATCACCGCTGCACTTGGTTCATCTTCGCAATATGGTTAGTGTGACTGAAATGGGTGCCATTGTTTGCCCACCGCTACCTGCGTTTTATCTGCATCCCAAGACGGTGGAAGACATGGTGGACTTTAGCGTGGCGCGCGTACTGGATCTACTCGATGTGCCGCACAGTTTGAGCGCCCGCTGGCAGGGCCAGGATGTACCGCAATGAGCCTATGAGCTACCACGACCTGCGCGACTTCATGGCCCAGTTGGAGCGGACGGGCGACTTGAAACGGATCGAGCATTCGGTGTCACCGCACTTGGAAATGACTGCTCTGTGCGACCGCGTACTTCGCGGCGCTGGGCCAGCTATTTTCTTTGAAAACCCCACGGGTCACTGCATGCCCGTGCTAGGTAATTTGTTTGGTACGCCAGAGCGTGTGGCGCGCGCTATGGGGGTATCGTCCCTGTCCGGAATACGCCCCTTTGGTGAATTGCTCGCATCGCTCAAAGAACCAGAAGCGCCTAAAGGTTTTAAGGAAATGGTTGGTATGCGCAGCCTGTTGGGAACCTTGTGGAACATGGCCCCCAAGGAGCTGTGTTCTGCCCCCTGCCAGGAGGTCATCTGGGAAGATCAGGATGTCGACTTAGGGCGTTTGCCCATTCAGCATTGCTGGCCGGGCGACGTGGCCCCGCTCATCACTTGGGGCCTGGTCATCACTCAGGGGCCGCTCAAAGTGCGGCAAAATCTGGGCATTTACCGCCAGCAGGTGTTGAGTCGCAACCAAGTCATCATGCGCTGGCTGGCCCACCGAGGTGGTGCGCTGGACTTCAGTGACCATTGCATGATGCACCCCGGCCAGCCCTATCCCGTGGCGGTGGCCATTGGCGCAGACCCCGCCACCATTTTGGGCGCGGTAACGCCCGTGCCCGATAGCCTGTCCGAATACCAATTTGCTGGTTTACTACGCGGCAGCCGTACCGAACTGGTTAAGGCCATTGGTAGCGAACTGCGCGTGCCTGCCAGTGCAGAAATCGTGCTCGAAGGCCACATTTACCCCGATACCGGCGTGACCGATCAACACCCCAGCGGTTACCAACACGCGTTGGAAGGCCCGTATGGCGACCATACTGGCTATTACAACGAGCAGGCGATGTTTCCTGTGTTAACGGTAGACCGCATCACGATGCGAAAAAACCCGATTTACCACTCCACTTACACCGGCAAGCCGCCCGACGAACCCGCGGTGCTCGGCATGGCGCTCAATGAGTTGTTTGTGCCACTGCTGCAGCGCCAGTTCCCCGAGATCACCGACTTCTACTTGCCGCCAGAAGGGTGTAGTTACCGAATGGCGCTGGTGCAGATCAAAAAGGCCTACCCTGGACACGCCCGGCGTGTGATGATGGGCGTA
>JBDTAG010000255.1:0-4889 GCA_039924745.1 Rhodoferax sp. | reverse complement strand
CGTGGCCCCAGCCGTGCGGCAGGCTGACTACGCCGGGCATCATGTCGTCGGTCACGTGCACTTGGGCTTGCACCTGACCACCGGCGCTGCGAATGTCAGCCAGGGCACCATCTTGCAGACCCAAGCGCTGGGCGTCTTGCGGATGCACCAGGGCCGTACAGCGCATGGGGCCCTTGGCAAGGACCGGCAGGTTGTGCATCCAGCTGTTGTTGGTACGCACATCGCGCCTGCCGATAATGACCAAATCGGGCGCTAGCCCTCGTAGATCTTGCACAGCGCGCTGCAAATCTTGTAGCAAAGAGGGGGGCGCCAGCTCGACCTTGCCACTGGGCGTGCGGAGCATTTCAGGGATGCGAGGCTGCAATTCACCCAGATCCAGGCCGCCGGTGCTGTTAGAGGCTATGACCTTGGCGAGGGTGAGACCATCTGGCTTGCGGCCAAATTGGTCGCCGTAGGGGCCGGAGCGCAATGCCACATCCAGTCCGCGTTGTGGGCCTTTATAGGCCTGGGTAGCCTCGATGATGGCGTTGGCGTGTTCACCAAACATGCGGTGGGCATCTTCGGCAAACTGTGCGTCGTCCAGCGTATTGGCGTCCATCGCGGAGTCTTTTCCCCTTGCAATAGCGGCCAGCTTGGTCAGGGTTTGCCACTCTTCAGGTTGCCCCGCAGCGGGTGCTAGCACCGGCGGGCTGTAACGCGCGTGGTTCCGCCACGAGAGCTGCGGAAAGGCCACGTCGTAGTGGAAGTCTTCCAGCGGCGATACCCCAGGCAAGATCACGTCCGCATGGCGGGTGGTCTCGTTCAGGTAGATGTCCATACTGACCATGAAATCCAACGTATCCAATGCCTTGGCCAAGCGCGGGCCGTTGGGGCTGGATAGAACGGGGTTGGTGGCCACGGTAATCAGTGTGCGGATCTGGCCGTCGCCCGCAGTCTCAATCTCTTCGGCCAGACACGTCATCGGCAGCTCGCCATAGACCTCAGGCGCGCCGCTCACACGGGCGTGGTGCCGTCCAGTGGAAACGCCCTTGCCTATGCCTGACTTACCCGCCGTGTTGGACGCAAAGGCGGCCGACTTGGCGAACAGCACACCGCCGGGCAGGTCCAGGTGGCCAGTAATGGTGTTGAGCACGTCCACCAACCAGCTCGATAGCGTGCCGTATTGCTGGGTACAGGTGCCAATGCGGGCATAGACAGCCGCACGTGGTGTGGTGGCCAGCGTACGCGCCAGACCGCGGATGGTGTCTGCACCCATGCCACAGCGTTGCGCCACCGCCTCGGGCGTAAACGGTGCAACCGCTTGCGCAACCGCATCGACGCCATTGACCCAATGGGCCACATTGCCCAGTGAAGCCAGGTCTTCAGCAAAAATGGTGTGCACCATGGCCGCCAGCAAAAACACATCGGCATTCGGGCGAATGAAGTGGTGGGCGTCGGCTGCAGCTGCGGTTTCGGTACGGCGTGGGTCGATCACGACCATCTTGCCGCCGCGGGCCTGCAATGCTTTGGCCTTGCCTTTGAAGTCGGGCACGGTCCACATGCTGCCGTTGCTGACCAAGGGGTTCGCGCCCAGTACCAAAAGGTAATCGGTGCGGCTGATGTCGGGCAGGGCGATGGACAGCCAGTGGCCAAACATCAGCCCACTGGCGAGCTGTTTGGGCATTTGGTCAAGTGTCGAGGCCGAGAACACATTCTTGGTGCCCAGGGCACGAGCCAGTTTGCCAAAGTAGGTTAGCAAACCGATCTTGTGGGCCGAGGGGTTGCCAACCACGATGCCCGCCGCATTGCGCCCATGTGCGGCCAAGATGGGTGGCAGCCGGCGTTCGATCTCGGCAAAGGCCTCGTCCCATGTGGCGGGCTCAAACACACCGTTGCGTTTGATCAATGGCGTGCGCAGGCGGTCAGGGTCTTCGTGCAGGTCTTTCAGTGCTATGCCTTTGGGGCAGATGTAGCCAGCGCTGAAAACGTCCGCCTCATGGCCACGGATGCTGATGACCTTGCTGTTTTGCACCTTGATCTCCAGACCACAGCAGGCCTCGCACAGGGGGCAGATGCGGTGGTGTGTGGTGGTGGTATCCGTCATAGGTTCCTCGTTTGGCAAATGGGGCAGAGGCCGCTATTGACGCATGTCAAAACATTGTTGTCTAGAACACAGGTGACTCCTGTCCTGCGGTCAATCACGCGCCCTTGGTCGCCTATTCGTTGACAATGGATCGATGTTGAATCCCAACCCACGGCGCGGTTTGCACCCCGACATCTTCAAACTGGGATGGGTCAGTTTTTTGACCGATTTCAGCTCCGAAATGATTTTTTCGGTTTTTGCGATTTTCTTCACCACGGTTGCGGGTGCGTCAGCGGCGCTCCTGGGTTTGATCGAAGGTATGGCGGACTTGTCTTCCTCTTCCCTGAATTACTTGGCCGGATGGCTGTCAGACCGCGGTGGCAAGCGCAAGGTCTTTGTGATGGCGGGTTATGGTTTCTCTACGCTGGCAAAAACCATTTTGCTGGTCAGCAGCTCCATCGTAGGGTTGAGTCTGTTTCGGGTGCTGGAGCGGTTGGGCAAAGGGTTTCGCGGGCCCGCGCGTGACGCCTGGTTGTCGACCATTGCTCCGCAAGAAACACGCGGCTACGCATTCGGTGTGCACAAAGCCATGGACAAGGCGGGCGCGGTGTTGGGGCCGTTGGTGTCGTATGCGTTGCTGTCGTGGTTGGGCGAATCAACGCAGACCTATCGCGTACTGTTCTGGGTCGCTTGCGTTCCGGCGGTGTTGAGCATTGCAGTGCTGGCATATGTAAAAGACCAACCGGGTGAGAGCCGCGACCGGGAAAGCATTGCGCAAAATTGGCATCTGTTAGACGCGGGGTTCAAACGATTTTTGATTCCGGCAGGCATTTTTGCGTTGGCCTATTTCAGCCTGGGTTTTGTGCTGCTCAAGGCCCACGCGGTGGGCTTTAGTACGACGCAGGTCGTGTTGCTCTATGCCCTGTTCAACGCCACTTGTGTGTTGGCTGCGCCGCTGGCGGGTATGTTGGGCGACCGTCTGGGGCGCAGCCATATCGTGTTGTTGGGCTATGCGGTGTACGGCGGTATTTGCCTCGCGCTGGTGTTTGCCAGCAGCCGCTGGGAGATTATTGTGGTGTTCGCGTTCTACGGAGTTTTTTATGCCATAGAGGATTCCCAAACCCGGGCCATGATCGCAGACCTGGAGCAAGACCGGCGTGCCACCGCAATGGGCGTCTACAACGGTGTGACCGGCATGCTTTACTTGCCTGCCTCCTTGATTGCCGGCGCGTTGTGGTCGGTTGCGCCTGCGCTGGCGTTTGGCTTGGCGGCTGTGCTGTCTACTGTGGCGATTGCCGTCTTTTTGTGCGTGCGTCCGGGCGGTGCCGCCTGAGCGATGGGGCTTTCATTTGACACTCTAATTTGCGTTAAACGCCGGCTGTCACCGCTGCCAGTGCTGCTATAGGTGCCCGATTGGGCCGCCTTGCCACTGGTTGCGATGGTGATCCATTGGTGCAATGGCGCGCTGACGGTGGTGCTGTAGCGTTGGCGAGATGTGGCGGGCAGGTCAGTGCTGCTGCGTTCGTCCACAGCCGACGCTTGCATTTCGATCTCTAGCTTGACGGCCTGCTTGCCGCCGGGCCAGTGGGGGGTCACAGCAAGGCTTTGGCCCGATTCCATCCAGATGACGGCTTGGGTCACACCCCCGGAGCTTTGGCTGGCCGATGCGCCTGGCAAGCTCAGCGTGGCGCCTTGCGATTCAACTTTTTGCACCCATTGCATGGGCATGGACTGGTTGATCTGCAGGCTGGCCTTTTCGCCATTGCGCACCCGCACCTGTTGCGGCTCAAAAGTCACGGTGCGGTTGGCCGTGCCCACGATGTAGGCGCTTGTGCCGGTCTGCGGATTGTTTTGGTCTTCCTGGTCTTCTTTGACTTGCCGCAGTTCCACCGTCAGGTCGGCTTGGGGCAGGGCCGCCAGAGCGGGCAGGGTGGCGGTGCACAGCCACAGGCTGGCAACGGTCAGGGCGTAGACGAGTGGGCGGCGTTGCATGGTGTGGCCTTGTGCGCAGGGCGTACGGGTGATTCAGAGCCGGATTGTGCTGCTGCGGCCATTCGCGTAAATCGCAGAAAAGGCGGCTAGTGGCTAGGCATTTGATAGAAATAGCCGCTAGCCCTCGTGGAATATGCGTATGTAGCTATAAAAATGATAGTGTTTCCGGCTGAAACGATGGTATTCGTTCTCCATGGACTTTTCGTTCACGCTCGCGGTGCGTGCGATAGATGGCGCATGGACCAGCGCCTTGCTGACGCGGTTTTAGTAGCGATGACAATACACGCATGAACGACAACATCCGCAACAACACCCAACACATTCTGATAGCGGGTGGCGGAATAGGCGGTCTGGCTGCTGCTCTGGCCAGCGCACGTGCAGGTTGGTCCGTGCAACTTTTGGAACGCGCCGCAACCTTTGCTGAAGTGGGTGCGGGCATTCAGATGGGGCCAAATGTCATGCGTGTGTTGCACACGTGGGGGCTTGCAGACGCGGTGCGGCAAGTGGCTGCTTTTCCGGATTCGCTACGGGTACGCTCGGCAGTCGATGGCAAAGAGCTGGGGAGGTTGCGACTGGGTCAGCGCATGCTGTCGCTGTATGGTGCGCCCTACGCCACCATCCACCGCGCCGATATCCACCAATTATTGTTGAAAGCGGTACAGCAGCACGCCGACGTGCAACTGCACCTGGGCGAACAATTGGAGTCCTTCACCGACACCCCCAGTTTGGTGCAAGTACGGACCCAGAGCGGTTTGCAGTTGGAAGGGCAGGCGCTGATTGGCGCCGATGGTTTGTGGAGCCGTGTGCGCCCGCAATTGCTGCGCGATGCGTCGCC
>JBDTAG010000254.1:0-3435 GCA_039924745.1 Rhodoferax sp. | reverse complement strand
GCAAACGACGTGGTCTCCACCCCAAAGTATCCCAGTATGGCGACTACCAAACTGATGTTCAGGGCCACCGTGATAAAGCTCACCAGGTAGCGCTGCACGGTGGGGTCCAGCTTGTGGCGGGACATGGCTGCTGCGACCAAGCTGCTGACCATGTTGATCAGCCAGCGGCCGACTACAAATACCGCAATGGCGCCCAGTGCCTTGAGCCCAAAGGCGACGAGGATAGGTTGTGCTTGATCGATCCAGGTGGAAAGTTTTCCGGTGTCCATAGAGTGGTCCGTTTGAGATGGGTTGAAAGGACGCAAAGTTTAAGGGGCGTAAGGCGATCACGGTGTGGTGACTACGCACCCAAGTGTGGCAACCGTGAAAAATTACAGCCCTTTCGTGAAAACTTTTGAACATGCTTGGGCCACGGGCGCAAGCGCTGCGCAGCGGATAGCCGAAATACAATCACCGGATACCTATTACGCACGAGGGCTACCGCCATATTTGACTCTACGACCCTGGCCCCGTATGCCTGCAATCCTGCCCAAACGCGCGGCCGGCGCTTTGTCGAACCCGACGCGCCAACACGCACAGCCTATCAGCGCGACCGCGACCGAATCGTTCATTCCACAGCATTCAGACGCCTGGTCTACAAGACCCAGGTTTTTCTGAACCATGAAGGTGATCTCTTTCGGACCCGGTTGACGCACTCGCTCGAAGTCGCGCAACTGGGCCGATCGGTCGCACGCTCCCTGCGTTTAAACGAAGATTTGGTTGAGGCGATTGCGTTGGCCCACGACCTGGGCCATACGCCGTTTGGCCATGCGGGTCAGGATGCGCTGAACGCCTGTATGGCTGATCACGGTGGCTTTGAGCACAACCTGCAGAGCTTGCGTGTGGTCGACCATTTGGAAGAGTGCTACCCCCTGTTCGACGGCATCAATCTCACATTTGAAACCCGCGAAGGTATTCTCAAACATTGTTCACGCGATAACGCCCGCATATTGGACGCCCAAGAGCCAGCCGGTGTGGCGTATCGTTTCCTGGTGGGCGCACAGCCTAGTCTAGAAGCGCAGTTGTGCAATCTGGCTGACGAGATCGCTTACAACGCGCATGACATCGACGACGGTGTGCGCTCTGGTCTTATCACGGTGGAGCAATTGCGTGAGGTGACGATGTTTGACAACTTCTATTGTCAAGTGCTGGCCGAATTGCCCGAGCTCAGCGCACCCACCAAACAGCGACGTTTGCTGTTCGAGATCATTCGGCGCATGCTCAGTGCACAGGTTTACGATTTGATAGCGGTCAGCAGTGCAGCGTTGAACGCAGCCGGGCCTGATAGCGTGGACGCGGTTCGTGCCAGTGGCCCGCTGATAGCGTTCAGCGCCGATACACGGCAACTTTCTACTGCGCTGAAGCAATTTTTGTTTCGCAATTTGTACCGCCACCCCCAGGTCATGCAAACCAACGCCCTGGCCAAACAAATCGTACGAGAGCTTTTCGATGCCTATAGGACGGTGCCCCAAGAGGGATGTGCATCGGATGCCCGTTCAGTCGCAGACTACATTGCCGGTATGACTGATCGGTTCGCATCGCGTGAACATGAGCGTCTGACGGGCCAACGATTGTTGGTTTGATCGCGACGAGTGGATGGGTCAACCTGACTAAAATGCCAAGAAAATACAAGGCATAGCCGGAGGATCAGTGAGTTTTCTCAATCAATTGAAGCAACAAGCGAACGCGCTTCAAAATCTGCAATCGGTTCAACTCCAGAATTTGGAAGCCAACGCCGAATCCACTGAATGGGCGTGCCAAGTGGCTTGGCGCTACCTCCAAGATTTGGCGCGACAGCTCAGCGTGTTGACACCCGATGCGCCTGGATTTTCCCTGGATGGCAAGACGCCCTGGCCACAGATGAAACTGACCGATTTTCGAGTGGACGCGCGCAAGAAAAAACTGCGTGACAAAGAAGTCTACGATTACATCGCCATGGGGTGGGACATTGTTCCGAAGGTCGGGCCACCAGTGGGTGGCTCCGTCAGTGTCAACTTTCCACCCGAACTCGAACGGGTGCAAAAGAGACTGGCCTTTGGGCACATTGAGCATGAACAAAAAAACTTGCGCCACCCAGAGAAAAACACGTTGCAAGCCATCTGCTTTGAATACGTCACCAAGGCACGTGGAAATGTCACAGTGACGGCCGATCACGACAACGGGCAACTCATATTCCGCTTGGCCAACGCCGATGGCTTTGGCGTGGTAACCAGCACGTGGGCGGCCCCAAAGATTGACCACAGTTTGCTGGACGAATTGGCCAAAATGGTTGTGGCGCAGCCGAACCGGTTTTT
The DNA here is from genome assembly GCA_039924745.1 of Rhodoferax sp. Lineage (GTDB taxonomy): Bacteria > Pseudomonadota > Gammaproteobacteria > Burkholderiales > Burkholderiaceae_C > Allorhodoferax. Next base: position 1,102 of record JBDTAG010000254.1, on the reverse strand, counting down.
ATGAGCGCTACCCTTGTGGCTGAGGATGTGATCGTGGTCGATGACACGCGCCGTTGGCTGCTGCGCGCAGTCATCGGACTGAACCTGTGTCCTTTTGCCAAAGCGGTTGAAGCAAAAGGCCAAGTCCACTATGCCGTGAGTCGATCTGTAGGTTTTAAGGACTTGTTGGCTGATTTGGGGCAAGAGCTAAAAGACCTTGCAGCCCTCGAACCTGCTACACGGGATACTACGCTTTTGATAGCGCCTGATGCCCTCGTCGATTTCCTGGAGTTCAACGATTTTTTGACCCAGGCGGACCGTCTATTGGCAAAGCTGGGCTTTGCGGGCGTATTGCAGATCGCCAGCTTCCACCCCCAGTATGAATTTGCGGATGCAAAGGTGGATGACGTCACCAACTTCACCAATCGCGCGCCCTATCCCACGCTGCATCTTTTGCGCGAGGAAAGTCTGGACCGCGCGGTCAAAGCGTTCCCAAAGGCCGAGGCCATTTTTCAAGCCAACATTGACACGATGGAACGCATTGGCCAGGCTGGCTGGGATGCCTTGGGCGTGGGCGCTAGTGCCCGTGGCAAGATCGGGTCATGAAACAACGCAAAAACGCGGAGAGGGTCGCAGCGCCCAATCCGCTGGAATCTGAACTCAAGCCCGGCCAAAGCATCGAACTGCTCAAAGAGCTGCACATCCTCACCCGCGAAGGCAAGCTCAACCAGGACTCGCGGCGCAAGCTCAAACAGGTCTACCACCTCTACCAGTTCATAGAAAAGCTGCTGTTGGAGCTACCCACGGCAGGCGAGGGCGCTACGTTGGCCGACCACGGGGCGGGCAAGTCTTATCTAGGCTTCATTGTGTATGACCTTTTCTTTAAAAGTCTGAAGAGCGGTCACATCTACGGCGTCGAATCGCGCCCGGAGTTGGTCCAAAAGTCGCAGGCGTTGGCCGCCCAACTGGGTTTTGACCGCATGTCGTTCCTGAACCTCAGTGTGGCGGAGTCGACCGGCTCGGATGCAATGCCCGATCACATCGACGTAGTCACCGCCCTGCATGCCTGCGACACGGCCACAGACGACGCCATTGCCTTTGGACTGCAGAAGAAGGCACGTTG
>JBDTAG010000253.1:0-3931 GCA_039924745.1 Rhodoferax sp. | reverse complement strand
TTTGGCCGAGCACAACATGCCTTCGCTCTCAACGCCGCGAAGCTTGCCGACCTTGATCACAAAGGGCTTGCCATCTTCGCCCGGTGGCAGTTCCGCACCCACCAGCGCACAGGGCACGCGAATGCCCACGCGGGCATTGGGCGCACCACATACGATGTTCAGCAGCTCTGCTTGGCCAACATCCACCTTACACACCCGCAGACGATCGGCATTGGGGTGTTGCTCGGCGGTCTTGATCTCACCCACCACGATCTTCGTAAACGGCGGCGCGACGGGCTTGAGGTCTTCGACCTCCAGGCCAGCCATGGTCAGCGTATCCGCCAACTGCTGAGTGGAAATGGGTGGGTTGCAGAAGGTGCGCAACCAGGATTCAGAAAATTGCATGGTACTTATTCAGTTCGAGACGGGGCGTACTTATGGAGGCGTGCTTATTGAAATTGCGACAGGAAGCGGACGTCACCGTCAAAAAACAGACGCAAATCGTTGACGCCGTAGCGCAGCATGGTCAGGCGGTCAGGGCCCATACCAAAGGCAAAGCCGATAAACTTTTCAGGGTCCAGGCCCATGTTGCGGATCACGTTCGGGTGGACTTGACCGGAACCGGCCACTTCCAGCCAACGGCCGGCCAAAGGTCCGGTCTGGAACTGAATATCAATCTCGGCGCTGGGCTCGGTGAACGGGAAGAAACTGGGGCGGAAGCGCAACACCAAGTCATCCGATTCGAAGAAGGTTCGGCAAAAATCGGTGAAGACAAACTTCAGGTCCTTGAAGCTGACGTTCTCGCCCACCCACAGGCCTTCGCACTGGTGGAACATGGGGGAATGGGTGGCGTCGCTGTCGACGCGGTAGGTACGACCCGGTGCGATCACGCGGATCTCAGGCATATCACCCGAAAACAGGCCCTGGCCCTCGCCGTTATTGGCTTTGCTGCTATATTTTTTGACATGCTGCACCGCATGTCGAATTTGCATGGGGCTGGTGTGGGTGCGCAACAAATTGGGTGCGGTCTCCGAGCCACCTTCCACATAGAAGGTGTCGTGCATGGAGCGCGCGGGGTGGTCTTCGGGCGTGTTCAACGCCGTGAAGTTGAACCAGTCGGACTCGATTTCAGGGCCTTGTGCCACGTCAAAACCCATGGAGCCAAAGATGGCTTCGATGCGCTCCAGCGTCAGCGACACAGGGTGCAAACCGCCCTGCCCACGCTGGCGGCCTGGCAGACTCACATCCAGCGCCTCTGCACGCAATTGGGTCTGCAGCTCAGCATCTGCCAGAGCCTGGCGGCGGGCGGTCAGTGCAGCCTCAATGGCCTGCTTGGCGACGTTGATAGCGGCGCCGAGGGACTTTTTCTCGTCCACGCTCAGGGCGGCCATGCCTTTCATCAACTCGGTGATGCGGCCAGACTTGCCCAGGAACAGCGCTTTGGCGTTCTCCAGATCAGCGGGCGTGACAGCCTGTGCAAAGGCCGTTTGGGCAGACTCGACGATAGCGTTCAGATCGTTCATATATTCTTGGGGTCAATGAAAAAGGGCTAGCGCTCTTTCAAGCTCTAGCCCTTGTTCTATTTGCACTGATAGCTACCGAAACGATAGCATGGCAGGGCGAAAATCAAGCAGCCAGCTTGGCCTTGACTTGCTCCACGATGCCTGCAAAAGCAGCCATGTCGTGAATAGCGATATCGGACAGAACCTTACGGTCGATCTCGATATTGGCTTTCTTCAGACCGTTGGCGAATTGGCTGTATGTCATGCCGCACTGACGTGCAGCAGCATTGATACGGGCAATCCACAACTGACGGAAGACGCGCTTTTTGGTACGACGGTCACGGTAGGCATATTGCCCAGCCTTCATTACCGCTTCTTTGGCGACGCGGAAGACATTACCGCGGCGACCGCGAAAACCTTTTGCAAGGGCCAGAACTTTTTTGTGGCGGGCGCGAGCCGTTACACCACGTTTGACGCGAGGCATGTGATTACTCCTTGTTCGTCGTTAATTAAATACCACGGCCGGGCAGCATCTGTGCCATACGACCCATATCGGTCGAGTGAACAGCTGTTGATCCGCGCAAATGGCGTTTATTTTTGGTGGTCTTCTTGGTCAAGATGTGACGTTTGAAGGCTTGGCCGCGCTTGACGGTTCCACCTGGACGGACGCGGAAGCGTTTCTTCGCCGCGCTCTTGGTCTTCATTTTGGGCATATTAATGCTCCTTCTTGCTTGTGCTCGTGAGGCGTCTGGAAACTACTTCCAGCCTTGTTGGCCCCGAGCCACTTTTAAAGTGGCGCCTTGCGGCATTCCACTTGTGTGGCGAGTTTTTGAAGCTCACCACTTTGTGCGTACTACCTTGCAGTAATACTTGCACTTAGAGGACTAAAGCCCTCCAATTTTCTTTACGAAGCAGCAGGTACTGCAGCTTCTGCCGCCGGCTTATTAGGCGCCGGCTTCTTCTTGCCTGGCGCGATCATCATGATCATCTGACGCCCTTCCAGCTTAGGGAACTGCTCCACCACTATCAAATCCACCAAATCAGTACGAATACGGTTCAACAGCGCCATACCAATTTCTTGGTGCGTGATTTCACGCCCCCGAAAACGCAAAGTGATCTTGCACTTGTCGCCGTCGGCCAAGAAGCGCTTGATATTACGCATCTTGATGTTGTAGTCGCCGTCATCGGTACCAGGGCGGAATTTAACTTCCTTGATTTCGATAACCGTCTGTTTCGACTTCGCATCAGCCGCCTTCTTTTGCTCTTGGTATTTGAACTTTCCATAGTCCATCAACCGGCAAACCGGCGGGATTGCAGTCGCAGCAATCTCAACCAAATCAACATCCAGCTCGCCCGCCATGCGAAGGGCCTCAGAGATGCTAACGACGCCCAAAGGCTCGTTCTCTTGCCCTGATAGGCGAACTTCCGGGGCCATGATTTCCCGATTGAGGCGGTGTTTGCGTTCTTCGCGGTGACGACGGTCACGAAATTCAGTAGCGATGGCTCAGTCCTTCACAATATCTTTGCTACAAAAACAGTAGCTACAACTGCACAGTCCACGCGGACAAACCAACTAATTAGCCGACTTGTTGGCAATGTCACCCAAGATTTTTTGCACAAAGGCATCGAGGGGCATTGCACCGAGATCTTGACCACCCCGGGCGCGCACTGCGACAGCACCTGCTGCCATCTCTTTGTCGCCAATGACGACCAGATATGGCAGTTTTTGCATCGAATGCTCGCGTATTTTATACGTAATCTTCTCGTTGCGCAGGTCTAAATTGACTCTAAGCCCTTGATTTTGCAGCGTTTTAGCCACGGACTTGGCATATTCTGCCTGCGCATCGGTGATATTCAAGATCGCGACCTGGACCGGCGCCAGCCAGGCCGGCAAAGCTCCAGCGCTCTCTTCGATCAGGATCCCGATGAAGCGTTCTAGGCTACCAACAATGGCACGGTGTAGCATCACCGGCCGGTGCCGCGCACCATCTTCGCCAACGAACTCCGCATCCAGACGTTCCGGCATATTGCTATCTATCTGGATGGTGCCACACTGCCATTGCCGTCCCAAGGCGTCTTTCAGCGCATATTCGATCTTGGGTGCATAAAACGCGCCCTCGCCTTCAGCCACTTCAAATTCAACACCTGAACGACGCAAACTTTCCATTAGTATCTGCTCGGTTTTATCCCAGTACTCATCTGACCCAATGCGCTGCTCAGGACGCGTCGCTACCTTGTACACAATCTTCGTAAATCCGAAGTCTTTGTAAACCTTTTGCAACAGCTGTGTGAATGCTGCGCATTCATCCAATATTTGATCTTCGGTGCAGAAGATGTGGCCATCGTCCTGCGTGAAACCCCGCACGCGCATGATGCCGTGCAATCCGCCCGAGGGTTCGTTGCGGTGACACTGGCCGAACTCGCCATAGCGCAGCGGCAAATCGCGGTAG
>JBDTAG010000252.1:0-2651 GCA_039924745.1 Rhodoferax sp. | reverse complement strand
GTGTTGGTCTAAATCTTCAGGAGTCTTTAGTGCCCAGCCTACGGAGCAAGTGCCATGTTAGAGAGCAAACCCGGTGTCTCCGGACATGGCGCAATGCGTAAAATTTACCTACCATGCGCGTACTAACCGTTGTGAACCAGTTCAGCTCGCAGCCATGGCGAAGCCTGCTTCTCGCAATTCTTGTGCTGCTCGTGGCGTTCCTTTTTCTCACTGAGTCGCTCCCTCCGACGAAGAAGTACTTCCCCGGTCACGAGTGGTTCATGGCAAGCCTATGTACTGGTTTGGCACTGTTCTTCGTCATTTGCGCTTTCGTCGGCTTTCGAAAACGCAGCAATCACCCCCCACCTTGAGTACGCCCACACGCCATGCTGACAGCAGCGCCTTCTTGAGCCGCTCATTTCAAACGTCAGTCCTTTGCAAACGACTCTTGCACCACCATGCACCATCTCAAAATCTCATTGCTCGCCGCCTGTGGCCTGTGCCTCTTCGCGTCTGCCTGCTTTGCCGCGCCGTCTTCCAAGCCGCAGATGCGGTGCGGTTGGTTCGAAAATCCTACTCCGGGCAATGCGTGGCTACACGACCGCGGTGGCGAGTGGACCGTCGCCATCCAGGGCGACTATGAGGCAAAAGGGGATTGGCCTGCATTCAAAGACTCGCAATGGGTCAACGTCAATGGCTCACACGGCTATGGATGTGCATGTCTCAAAGCAGTCGTGAATGCGAAGACTCGAAAAATCCTAAGCATCATTGACGCCAAAGCCCGACCGCTCAGCGCGTGCCGCGTAGACCGCGCCCTTAAAGTGCCGGTCGACTAACCCTTGTACGAAACGTATCCTCTTCTAGCCGCGCAGCGCAAACCATGAGTGCCCCGAGAGCAATGTTCGACCGCTTCCGTCGCATCCGAGAACCCTACAGAATAGCGTTTATCGCTATTTTGACGGTGCTTGTATGCGTTGCCTGTGTGCAGTGGCCCAGCCTGCAATGGGTTTGGTGGGTGCTGTTTCTAGGCGCTATGGCGGTTGTTGTGTTCTTTGACGTGAATGAGCCTGTCAACTACACATCCATCCGCGTTTCGACGGGGAGCATTGCGTACGTGTGCGCGGGTCGAGAAACCAACATCACATTCGATGGCATACGGAGGTTGGAGTTGGTCAAAGAAGAGGCCATGTTTCCCGACCTGGACGGGCCATACATCGAATCAAAATGGCTTGTGCAAACTGAAAATGCGCCATCGATCGAGATCATGGATGAATCACCGCATCGAAAACTGCTGATGCAAGCGTTCGAAAGCCACTTGCCCGGTTTCGATGTAAGCGCCGCGCGTGCAGGTCTGCGCGCCTCAGGCGAAGGGCGGTGGCTTTGCTACGTGAATCAAAACCCCACCTGCGCCGACAGATAGGCCCCGGTCTGCGTGCGGTTGCCCGTGGTGGCAGGCACGATCACACCCAAATCCACATAAGCCAGCGTCAAAGAAATCGTTTTGTTCGGTGCCCACGCCACAAACACATCCTTCCAGTCTTGCGCCCGCAAACCATCGCCCAGGCCAGCCGCGGCACCGGGGTCTTGCAGGTTGTTGGGCATGCGCCGGTATTCCATGCCGACAGCCAGATGGCGATTGGCCAGCCAGGCGACCGACAGCTCCGGCATCAGTTGGTACTGGTCGTGCGAGCCACCCAAGGTGCCGCCAAAGCCCAACAACCCATTCTGGTTGGCATTGGTGGCGCGCAGCGTGCCGTTAACCAGAACGCCCTGTGCCAGGAACAGCTTGGTGGCGCTGACGTACAGGTCGGTGCCGTTCTTCTTGGCACCCAAGGCCGATAAGGTGCCGTCCAGCCCACTGGATTGCAGTGATTTGAACTCCACACCGACCGCAACCTGTGGCTGCCAGTTGTCACTGTCCAGAATCGCATCACCTGCCACGCGCCATTTGCCGCCCAAGATGTCCTGATTCAGTTGCAGTTCGGGTATGCCCAAGCCCGGCCCGGTGACGCCGGTATCGAAGGATTGGCGGGACAGCGACACTTCCCATCGGTTGTGAATCCCCAGCGTCAAACCATAGGTGTTCAGGCCGTAGTCCTTGGTGGACACACGGGTGGCGTGCGCCGAGAAGCCGGTGGCTTGGTCGCTGGCATAGGTGCCGATCGTGGCCCAGGGGGTCAGGCCACCCCCGGCAGCGCCATCCACACTGCTGACGCCGCCGGTCAGCAGCAGCTTGCCCTGGCGGTTGGCCACAGGGCTGGCGGTGATGATCTCGCGGTGCATGGGCGCCAGGCGGGCCAGCAAGCGGTTTTGTATGGCAAAGGGAATATCCCGTGCATCCATGCAATCCTGCAGGATCTCCACCAACTGGTTGAATTCGCCGGTGCCAATCTTCAGCTCGGCATGGGACTTCTTCATTTCCTCACCCTCGTAAACACAAGGTCCACCGGTGACTCGGCACAACTGATCGGTGAGCTGTTCCTTGAGGTAGGCGGCCTTGATTTTTCGAAACGGCGGGCCAAGGGTCTCGTCTGCGCGCAAGCGATCGACCAAGTCATTCACCAGGAGGCCAATGCCCTCTTTTTGTCCCAAAGCGTTGTAAAGCGCAACCTGAGGAGACGTCAAAGAATCCGTTGAAGAAAGGCTTTGTGCTTGCACCGTTGCGCTGACAA
>JBDTAG010000251.1:0-2762 GCA_039924745.1 Rhodoferax sp. | reverse complement strand
GGGGTCGATCTCGGGAGGATTGAAGGGTTGGAAGTACTTCGCCACAACGCCGGGAACATTGAACGATGGGATCGTGCCGCTGCCGGAGAAGCCGAGGTCCACCGGTGCATACAACAAGTCGCTGGAGATGGTGGGTGCACCAATCGCCTCCAATGGGCCTTCGGGCTGGCGCTTTTTCTTGGAGCGATCCGACAGGTTCAGACCAAAGTCCACGCCGCTGAAGTAGTCATTCGAGAGTGGCAGTGTGCCCACCAGTTTGTAGCCCTTGAGCTCGTCTTCCACCTGGGGCTTGCGACCATAGCCTTGGCCATAGATGGAGTTGCCGGTGAATAGCTTGGTGGGGTCACTGTAGTTCAGTCCACCCTTGATCGTGGGGAAGCCGCCATTGGCCCAGTTCACGTTTAAAGTATCCAGCGACGCGCCATTGGGAGTGGATGCCAACTGCGTGTTGATCTCGTTGTATAGCTCGGTGCGCTTGGCCTTGGAGTAATTCAGGTCAGCCATGAGCGACCAGCCTTCGAATTTGAATTTGTTGTTCCAGCCAAACGCGTTGATGTTGTCTTCACGGCTGTTGTACTGGCCACGCACCAGTGGGTACACGTTGACCGCCTGGCCTCCACCCAACACGCCATTGTTGATGATGGGGTTGGCGTAGGTGAATGGAATGTTGGGGTCGGTGCCGTTGTAGCCGCTCAGGTTGACTTCAAACTGGTTGTTGGTGTCCACCTGTTTGAAGGTCGATGCATAGGCGTCCAGCACGCTGGTCCAGTTTTTGGACGGGCGCACTTCGAGTACACCCATGAAGCCATCGCGTTTCATATTGCCGCTCTTGGCCAACGACTTGATACCGTCTTGCAGGAAGGTGCCTTCTGGCACGCCGGGCCGGCTGTCTTTTTTCCAGGGCTCATAGATACCAGTCTGGTTTTCCAGGATGGGGGAGTCCAGGTGCGCGAAGCCCAATGCAATGCCGACGGTGCGATCTGCAAATTGGTCGATGTAGCTGACGCTGAAGCGGTTGCCGGTGGCCTTGGTGTCGGCAATGGAGCCGATCGAGCGATTTTCGCCACGCAGGTTGACCGATACGACGCGTTCCTTGAAGTTCAGCGGACGCACGGTTTGCATGTCCAGCGTGCCGGAGAGGCCCTGGCCCACCAGGCCGGCGTCGGGCGTCTTGTAGACGGTGACGCCGCTCAGTAGCTCAGAGGGGTATTGGTCGAATTCAGCGCTACGGTTGTCACCGGTGCTGACCATTTCGCGGCCGTTGAGCAGCGTTGTCGCAAAGTCGGGCGACAAACCACGCACGCTGATGGCTTGTGCACGACCGGCTACACGTTGTGCAGCCAAGCCGGGCATACGGGCGATGGATTCGGCAATGCTGACATCGGGCAACTTGCCAATGTCTTCGGCAGAAATCGCTTCCACGATGGATGTGGAATTTTTCTTGACGGAGATGGCATCTTCGATACCTTTGCGGATACCGACGACGGTCACCGTGTTCAGGTCGGGTGTCGGGTCCGCCGACTGCGCAAAGGCCGCAGACGAGGTCACGATCAGCACGGCACAGCCGGCTGCCACGGGGGCTAGTTTGAAGAGGGAGCTGCGCGAGGGGGTCCTCGTGGAGCGCTGGACGGTTGAACTCATTTAGTATTTCTCCTGGTGCTCTGGGGGCTGGCTATTCATCCTGTAAGCGGCGGGCTTAAAGGACCAGTAAGTGGGACAGCGTTTTCCCAATCACAGCCCAGTTTGTATCAAAACTAGATATTTGCAAACATAGGGGTAAATACTAGTTTTTGTAGTTTTGCAGATATTTACCACCCAATAAGCGTTGAATTTGCCAATTTGCAACACTTTTCGCGTCCACTGTCCGTATTTCAATGGCCTGGATGTATTCAGTTGGTAAAGAAATGTAGGTAAATTACAGAACCAGCAAAGTGATGTAGACTCAATGTCGTTAAACTACATAAACGTAGTCGTCATCAGTAGTCGCAGGGAGTATTGGGAATGAATCAGGGTTATCCACGTTTGTTGGGCGATATTGGCGGTACCAATGCGCGTTGGGCATGGCAGCCATCTGCGGGTGTTGAACTGCAAGATGTTTCGGTTCAGCCCTGTGAAGACAGTGCTTCGATAGAGGAGTCTGCTGCCAACTACCTTCAGGCCCATGGCCACAAGAATCCACGTTGGGCAGGTATTGGCATTGCGACCGTCATCACCGGTGACGAAGTACGCCTGACCAATAGCAGTTGGCGCTTTTCGATTGCGGCATTCCAAAAAACATTGGGCTTGGAGCGTTGCCTGGTCGTCAATGACTTTACATCGCTGGCTATGAGTTTGCCCGCCCTCAAACCCACCGACTTGCGGGCGCTGGGTGGTGGTACGGCGGTAACTGGTGCCACTATTGCATTGCTTGGCCCCGGCACAGGTCTGGGCGTGTCAGGCCTGGTGCCGGATGCAACGGGCCGCTACAGCGCCTTGGCGGGTGAAGGCGGTCACGTCACACTCAGTGCGAACGATGACGTCGAATCCGCCTTGCTCGGCCTGCTACGTAAACAGTTTGAGCATGTCAGTGCCGAACGCGTGCTTTCGGGTTCTGGCTTGGTCAATCTGTACCAAGCGATCTGTGCCATGGAGGGTTGCACACCACGCGCGCTGGAGCCCGCCGAAGTGACCGATGCGGCAGTCTCAGGGACCGACGCGCAGTGCGTACGGACCGTGCATTACTTCACCCGTTTCTTGGGCAATGTCGCCGGTAATCTGGCCTT
>JBDTAG010000250.1:0-3161 GCA_039924745.1 Rhodoferax sp. | reverse complement strand
CTGCGCGTCGTTTGCGGCCATGGATCAGATGACGCGTTGCAGGCGCATGGCCACGCCCATGTCCCCAGCGACCTTGAGCTTGCCGGCCATGAAGCCGGTGGTGGGTTCCAGGTCGCCGCTGAGCAGCGCATTCAGGTTTTCCAGCGTGATGCCCACAGTGCAGTCGCTGTCCACGTTGTCGTTGGTCACTGTGTTGGGGGTGGACGCGCCGTCGATGCGGATCACGCCTTCGGCACCGCAGTCGAACTTCAGGGTGGCGGCCAGGCCGCTGTCGGCACCCACTTTGGTGCGGATGGCTTGGGTGCAGGCTTCGAGGTTCATGGAGACTTCCTTGCGTTGGAGTAGGGCTAAATATTAGCGGCTTGACATTCCCCAAGCATCAGTAAAAACACCTATACGATAGTTAGTTGACGTTAACGTCACCATGACATGTAATGCAGACATTCCCACGCAAGGATTCTTTCGATGCCTGCCATCCGTTCCAAGATCAAGCCCACATCCGACGCTTTTGCCGCGAACGCTTTGCGCATGCAAGGTCTGCTGGCTGAAGTTCAGCGCCTGGAGGGCTTGGTGATTGCTGAGTCCGAATCCAAGCGCGAAAAATTCGAGAAACGCAATCAATTGCTACCTCGCGAGCGAGTGGCCCGGCTGCTGGACCGTGGCACGCCGTTTTTGGAGTTGAGCCGGCTGGCCGGGCTGAACATGCATGACGATGACGGCAAGAAGTCGGTGATGGGTGGCGGCTCCATCGTCGGCATTGGGGTGGTGGCCGGCAAGCGCTGCATCATTTCTGCCAATGACAGTGCGGTCAAGGGCGGCACGGTGGCCCCAATGGGCCTCAAAAAAGGCCTGCGCGTGCAGCAGATCGCGCAAGAAAACAAGCTGCCGTTAATTTCGCTGGTGGAAAGCGGCGGTGCCAATCTGATGTACCAGAGCGAGATTTTTATTGAAGGGGGTCGCACCTTCGCCAATCAGGCGCGCATGTCGGCCATGGGCTTGCCGCAGATCGCGGTGGTGCATGGTTCATCGACAGCGGGTGGTGCCTATTTGCCCGGTCTGTCGGACTATGTGATCTTGGTGCGGGGGCGCTCCAATATATTTCTGGCCGGCCCGCCGTTGGTCAAGGCCGCCATTGGCGAAGATTGCACCGAAGATGAACTCGGCGGTGCCGAAACCCATGCGCAGGTTACCGGCCTGGGCGAGTACCTGTGCGAAGACGATGCCCACGCCATCGCCATGGCACGCGAGGTGATGGACAAGCTGCGTTGGGACGCAGCAGCAACACCCGCAGCCTGTGCGGAGCCGTTGTTTGACGAGCAGGAGTTAATGGGCATCGTGCCCGCTGACGAACGCGAGCCCTACGACGTGCGCGAAGTTATCGCCCGCTTGGTCGATGCCTCAGACTTCCTGGAATTCAAGGCTGAATACGGTGCCGAGATCGTTTGCGGCCATGCCCGCGTGCAAGGCCATTTGGTGGGCATCTTGGGCAACAACGGGCCCATCCAGCCCACAGGCTCGACCAAGGCGGCACAGTTCATTCAGCTGTGCGACCAGACTGGCACGCCGCTAGTTTTTTTGCAGAACACCACGGGTTACATGGTCGGTTCAGCGGCGGAGCGGGGCGGTGCCATCAAGCATGGTTCCAAGATGATCCAGGCCGTGGCCAATGCGCGGGTGCCGAAGTTCACATTTGTGATCGGCGGCTCGTATGGCGCCGGCAACTACGGCATGTGCGGGCGCGGGTTCGACCCACGGTTCATCTTTGCCTGGCCGACGGCCCGGACCGCAGTGATGGGTGGTGCGCAGGCGGCCAAGGTGATGGATATTGTCAACCGCGCCAAGTTAGAGCGCAGCGGTATGGAGGCCAATGAAGAGGCGCTGGCCGCCATGTCCGACGGCTTGCGCATGCGGCTGGACAAGGAGTCTGCCGCTCTGTTTGGCACGGCCCGTTTGTGGGACGACGGCATCATCGACCCGCGCGATACGCGCCGCATTCTGGGGCTGGGTCTGGCGTTGGCGGCAGAGGCCGATCAGCGCAAATTGCACCCCAATACCTTCGGCGTCGCCCGTATGTAAACCCCTTATTCTGCAGAGAAAACAACCATGAAATTCACCCCCGAACACGAGCAGATCGCGGACACCGTCCGCAAGTTTGTCGCCAAAGAAATCAATCCCCATTTACCGGAGTGGGAAAAGGCGGGCATCTTCCCCGCGCACCAGTTGTTCAAGAAGATGGGCGACCTAGGCTTGCTGGGCATCAAGTACCCGGCCGAATTTGGTGGCTTGGGGCTGGACTTCAGCTACTGCATGGTCATGGCGGAAGCTTTGGGCGAATGCAATGCCGGAGGCGTGCCCATGGCCATTGGCGTGCAGACCGACATGTGCACACCGGCGCTGGCCCGCTTTGGCAGTGACGCCCTGCGCCATGAATTTTTGGCCCCCAGCATCGCAGGTGACATGGTCGGCTGCGTGGGCGTCAGCGAGGTCGGCGGAGGCTCTGACGTGGCTGCGCTCAAAACCACGGCCAGCAAGGATGGCGATGACTACATCATCAACGGCTCCAAGATGTGGATCACCAACGGCATGCAAGCCGATTGGTGCTGCCTGTTGGCCAATACGTCGGACGGCCCAGCGCACAAGAACAAATCCATGATCGTGGTGCGGCTGGACAGCCCTGGCGTGTCCCGCCAGAAGATCGAAAAGATCGGCATGCACTCCAGCGACACCGCGCAATTGTTCTTCGACAACGTGCGTGTGCCGCAAAAGAACCTGGTCGGGCAAGAAGGCATGGGCTTCATGCTGCAGATGTTGCAGTTTCAAGAAGAGCGTTTGTACGGCGCAGCCGGCAGCCTGCGCTCGCTGGACCGGTTGATCGACCAGACCATCGACTACACCCGCCAACGCCAGACCTTTGGCAAACCCATCTTGCACAACCAGGTGGTGCACTTCCGACTGGCCGAGCTGCGCACCGAGGTGGAATGCCTGCGGGCACTAACCTACCGCGCGGTGGAGTTGTATGTGTCGGGCAAAGACGTGACCCGGCTTGCCTCCATGGCCAAGCTCAAAGCCGGGCGCTTGACCCGCGAGGTGGCCGATAGCTGCCTGCAGTACTGGGGCGGCATGGGCTACACGGCCGACAACCCGATTGCGCAGTCTTACCG
>JBDTAG010000249.1:0-3875 GCA_039924745.1 Rhodoferax sp. | reverse complement strand
CAGGCCAACTGGGGGCCTGACCATGAAGGCGGTCTTTACCCAAGTTGGCTGCGCCAATCTGCGCATGACTTCAGTCCGTCGATGCTGATGGGATACAGCGGCTTCACGCAACGCCTTGCGAAGCTGCCATCTGATCCAACGTTGCTGATTGCAGACGCGTTACGCGCCTTACGCGTGCCAGCCGAAATGTACGAGGCCTACTGCACTGCACTGTTGATGAGCATCAACGGCTGGGCATCGTGGTGTGCCTACCAGCGCTGGCAAGCCCGACTGAAGCAAAGCGACGACGCGCAAATCGTGCACCTGCTGGCAGTGCGGATAGCTTGGGAATGGCTGCTGCACGCAGGCCACCCTATGCTCGATTTGGCCAACAAATTATCGGACGCGTGGAGAACTTGTAACAGTGTGATCCAGCAGGCGGAGTCGACGTCAAAGCACGACTGGCTGTGGCAAGCGGCCTTGGAACGAAGCTACCAGGCACCCCTTTGCCAAGGTCTGATGACCGCCAAAGTACTTACGACCGACACAGCCGCACCAACCGTGCAGGCCGTGTTCTGCATCGACGTGCGATCAGAGGTTTTCCGCCGCGCCTTCGAAGCCACCAGCCCGACAGTTCAAACACTGGGCTTTGCAGGCTTCTTTGCGATGTTCGTCAAGTACCGCCCACTGGGTACAGAGCTAGTGCGACCACAGCTTCCGGGCCTACTGGAACCCGGACTATGTATCACCGACGAGTGCGACGCGCCTGGCCTGGCACAAGTGCTGTCCGAGCGACGTAAAAAGAATCTGCTGTGGAGGCAACAATGGCAGGCATTTCGTGGGGGTGCTGGTTCGACCTTTTCGTTTGTCGAGTCATGCGGGGCGCTGTACGCGGGCAAATTATTCAAACGCAGCCTGAATACACAATCCGCACCGCCCCCCATAGAGCAAACCGGCCTAACACCAAGCGTATTGAAACAACTGCGGCCGCGTTTACCCAGCGGTGGTGGCCCAGACCTGGCGGCCCGTGTGGACTCTGCAGCGGCCGCACTCGGAGCGATGGGGCTGACCAAAGACTACGCGCGGTTGATATTAATGGCTGGCCATGGCAGCACCAGCACCAACAATCCCCATGCGGCGGGCCTGGATTGCGGGGCCTGCGGGGGTCAAACCGGTGAAGTCAACGCGCGCATGGTGGCCCAGCTGCTCAACGACCCTGCAGTGCGTTCCGGCCTACACGCCCGCGGCTTGAAAGTGCCAGACAGCACCTATTTTCTTGCAGGCCTGCACAACACCACGACGGACGAGCTGGAGCTCTTCGACACCGATTTGCTTCCCAACAGCCATGGCCAGGACCTGACCACACTTAAACGTTGGCTCCAAGAAGCTGGGCAACGCGCGCGTGCTGAACGTGCGCCATCGCTGGGCCTTGCGCCGTTGGTCACCGAGTGCGATGCATTGCACGATGCCGTTAAAAGCCGAACCACAGACTGGGCACAAGTACGACCCGAATGGGGGTTGGCTAACTGCGCATCGTTCATCGTCGCTCCCCGCAGCCGCAGTCAACACTTAAACCTCGCAGGCCGCAGCTTCTTGCACGATTACGATTGGCAAAGCGACTCTGGCTTTGGTGTGCTGGAGCTGATCATGACCGCACCCATGGTCGTGACCAACTGGATCAATATGCAATACCACGCCAGTACCGTTGACAACGCACGCTATGGCAGCGGCAATAAGGTTCTCCACAACGTTGTTGGAGGGAATGTGGGCGTGTTCGAGGGCAATGGCGGCGACCTGCGTATCGGGCTACCCCTGCAATCGCTCCACGATGGAGAGGACTTCCGCCACACCCCGCTACGACTAAGCGTGTTCATCCAGGCCCCACAAGCCCCTATTGACGCCATCATCGCCAAGCACACCACCGTGCGCCATCTGATGAACAACAGTTGGTTGACTGTGTTCCGCCTGGCTGACGACAAGGGTGTGTGGCGCTACGTGCCAGGCGGACAGTGGGTAGCGGAGGTTGGCAACTGAACGCAGCGGCGATACAGTTTTTCTTGTATCCATTCAGCCACCGTTCACCCACGCAGCCGCAAGATACCCCTACACCAACCCAAAGGGGAATCTCATGAAACGTCTTGCTATCGCTCTTGTTTGCACCGTTGGCGCCTTTGCTGCGCAGGCCAACACTTATTTTGACAATGCCCGCGTACGCAGCGCCGAGCCGCAGTATGAAAACGTCACTGTTCCGCGTGACGAATGCCGCAACGAGTGGGTAACCGAGACCCAACGTGTCGACAACCGTGGTCCCAACTACGGCGGTGTGGTCTTGGGCGCATTGGCCGGTGGCGTAGTGGGCAACCAAGTAGCCCGCGGCAATGGAGGCCGTGAAGCGGCTACCGCGCTCGGCGCACTGGTCGGCGCCATGGCGGGCGATCGCATTGCCGGACGCAACAACCGTTACGAGCAAGAACAGGAAGTACCCCGTCAAGTCACCCGCTGTCAAGCAGTGAACGAGGTACAAACACGCCTGACCGGCTACCGCGTCGCTTACGACTACCACGGCCAAACGTACACCACCATGATGCGTGAAGCGCCCGGCCCGCAATTGCAAGTGCGCGTGACTGTGGACCCTGTTGGCCCAGACTTGCGTTAACCCGCTTTTCCGGTAGTACTATGGCACCCATGACCTCCCGTTTCGCCTACTCGTTGCTTGTCGCCCTCATGCTGGCCGGTGCGCCCGCCTGGGCCGATGTAAACCGCGACCAAGCCGTTGCAGCGGCCGTGCAGGTGGCGGGCGGGCGAGTGCTTTCGGTGGAAAAGGTACAGGTTGGCAACCGGGCGGCGTGGCGCGTCAAGCTGGTCACCGCAGGTGGCGAAGTGCGCGTCGTGATGATCGACGTTGCAACGGGGCGACCGCTGTAAGCCATGCGTCTGCTGTTGATTGAAGACGATGCGCCACTGCGGCTATCGCTCGCCTTGCGGCTGGAAGCCGATGGCTACCGAGTCGACCAAGCCGCTGATGGCGAAGACGGCCTGTTCCAGGCGAGAGAATACCCGGTTGACCTCGCCATTGTTGACCTGGGCCTTCCCAAACTGAATGGTCTTAGCGTGGTGCAGCGGCTGCGTGCCGATGGCAAGGCTCTGCCGATCCTCATCCTCACAGCGCGCGGCAGTTGGCAAGACAAGGTGGTCGGCCTGGAAGCCGGCGCAGACGACTACTTGGTCAAACCCTTTGAGTACCCCGAGCTGGCTGCACGTGTCAAAGCCTTACTGCGACGCGCCATGAAGGCCGCCACTGATGTGTTGACCGTGGGACCGCTCAGCCTGGATATTGGCGCACAAACTGCGCAACTCAACGGCGATGCGATGGAGCTCACAGCGTTTGAGTACCGTGTGCTTGAATTTTTGGTGCGGGAACGCGCCCGTGTGGTCAGTAAACAAGAGTTGGCCGACTACCTGTACCCGCACGACCAAGACCGCGACAGCAATGTGATGGAGGTTTTGGTGGGCCGCTTGCGCCGCAAGCTGGACCCCGATGGAACGCTGGCACCAATAGAAACGCTACGCGGACGCGGCTACCGCTTTACCCTCGCATGACGCGGGTGGTCTCTCCGTGAGGTTCGATGCGTTGTCCATCCGCACGCGGCTGATGGTGAGCGCCGCCTTGGTATTTCTGGCCTTCATGGCAGTAGCGGGTATGGCCCTGCAACGTGCCCATGCAGATGGCGTACGCGCCGCGCACTATGCGCGATTGCAAAGCACGGTGTATCTGTTGTTGGCCGGGGCCGAGCTCGACGCTGCGGGCGCGCTGGTGATGCCGACCGCTTTTGCAGAACCACGCCTGTCACTACCGGGCTCGGGCCTGTACGCCAGCATCGTCAACGTTGCGCGCG
>JBDTAG010000248.1:0-5563 GCA_039924745.1 Rhodoferax sp. | reverse complement strand
GCAACTCCCGCCACCCACCACGCACCCGTTCCGGCTGCCCCGGCACACAGCACCGCCAGGCCCGGCAGCACAGGAGAGGCCACCATGCCGAGCGTTCCCACGGTGGTCACCAAGGCCACCACCGGTGCGGCCGCCATGTTTGCCGGCACGGTGTACAGGGCCAGCCGTGGCTGCATACAAAGCCGATAACGACCATGATGGGAATTCCAGCACCCCAAATCCATGCGCTGCGCGATTCGCGCACCCAATGCATCTCAGGGGGTGCACCGTGCAAGGCAGCGCCTTCGGCAAAAGCATATCCAGCGCGTTTAGAACGACTCCACCATTGGCCAAAATGCAGGATGTTGGCATCGTGCAAAGTCATCTCGTGCCGTAATCGAAATATATGCCCACCCGAAGCCCGCAAACGGATACAAAGCTCTGGCTCTTCGCCTGCAATCAAGTTTGCGCGGTAGCCTCCAACGGACCGCAGGGCGTCCGCACGCATCAATACATCTCCACCACAGCTTTTGGTTTCTCCGAGGGGGGTGTTCCACTCGATGTCACACAACTGGTTGTAAATACTACGTTCAGGGTAACGCTCCCGTCTGCGTCCGCAAACCGCAACCACATTGGGATGGACATTCAGAAACGCTAAAGCCGAAGCTATCCAGTCTGGAGAAAGCTCGCAATCGCCGTCTATAAATTGCACATGTGTCAAATGGGGCTCGCACTGCAGAGCCAACGCGAACCCTTCGTTTCGCGCGCGTGCAGCAGTAAACGGCAGCGACATATCCAAGTCAATCACCCGGCAGCCGCGACTACGAGCGTACTCCGCAGATCCATCGGACGAACCAGAGTCCACATAGACAACCTGCTGCACTGGACCGCCGGACCATGCCGACTCAAGGCAAACTTTCAACCGGCTGCCTTCGTTTCGGCCAATTGCCACAACTGCAAGCAAGGCATCTGAGACAAACGTTGTCATGTTGATCGCGCTCCGGTGCGACGCGGCTTCAAAACAGCAGGTACTCCAACAGCAATGTAGTTGTCAGGCACATCGCAAGTCACTACTGCGTTTGCACCGATTGCAACATTGTTGCCAATGCTTATGTTGCCCAACACTTTGGCACCAGCGCCTATGTCGACGTTGTCACCCATCTGGGGTGCACAAGGATCAGATACATTCTTCAGGCCAACCACGACACCATTGCGTATGCGACAGTTGGATCCAAAGCGGGCGTAGCCGCTAATCACAATGCCTCCAAAATGGTCGATCACAAAACCTGGACCTACGACCGTTTCGCAAGGCAACTCTATGCCAGTGAGAATCTGAATAAATTTGAACAGTACTTTGTAAAGCACCGAGAATGGTTTGCGCAAGATGGGAGACTTAATTCCATACCGCCATCGGCCAAAGCGGTACACCACCATTGCCCAAAAACCCTGCGCTCCCCAGTTGCCGCCGTGCGCTGACAAATCCGCCTTGATATGTGCAAACATGCGATCCTCTATCGTGTGGCCTGGGCGGCACATCTTGTCTGCAAATAAATACCGCAGACTACTGTCATGCGACGCCAAGCAGCCTTCGCTTGCAACGGAACACCTCGTTTGGGCACTCGCTTTAAGAGATTCAAAATCTCAGCAAAACAGGTCAATACAACGCTCGTACACGCAGCAGCCGCACCAAGGTTCTTTCGGTAGTACAACAGCTCACTCTCTACCTGAAGCTTCTCCAATTGCTTGCCACCTTGGGTAATTGCACCCTCGGACTTTGCACTTTCACCGCCCAAATGAACCACCGTAGTATGCGGATAGAAGACGACATCCCAACCCGCCTTTTTGGCCGCAAAACAATGATCGACTTCTTCAAAATACAAGAAATATCGCGGGTCAAAAAGTCCAATTTGGTCTATCACCTCTCGTCGGATTAGGTAATAGCATCCCACCACCCAATCACACGCGCGAACTTCATCGTGACTCCATTCCATGTTGTCTACCATTTGCACACTTGCGAATAGTCGGGCCAGACCGGTACGCTGCAGAAATGTATTCCAGGGTGTAGGAAAGTAACGGCAGCAGGGCTGCAGAACTCCGTCCCGACCTTCCAAACGGACTCCCAAAATTCCGCATTTGGGGTTACCGTCCATATATTTCACGGTCTGCATCAATGTATCCGCAGCCAAGAACGCATCGGTGTTGAGCAAGAGGACATAGCGACCTTGCAATGATGACAAAGCTTGGTTGTTGGCACGACCAAAACCAACGTTGAAGGGGTTTGCAATGAGCTGGCAGTCTGGGAAGTCTGAGCGGATGAGCTCAACAGATCGGTCCCTAGATGCATTGTCAACGATGACGGTATGAACTTTCAAATGCTGCGACGCGGATTTCAAGCCATTCATGCATTCATGCAAGAGGTCTGCGGTGTTGTAGCTAACCACAATGCAATCAATATCTGTCATAAGGTCAGTCTCGCGCTAATGAACAATGCGCAAGTGAAAGCGCTCGACGAGTTGGGTAAAGAGGTTGCCCAAGGCATAGCCAGATGCAAGAAAAGTAATCGCGGCTAGTTCATAGCGCCAAGGCCAAGGTAAGCATTTAGCACGAAACCAAAGCAACACAGGCCAACCCGAAAACCAACTCATTCCTGCCCCAAGCGCGGCACCAGTTAAACCCCCAAAGTGATAGCCACCAAAGGTACCGACAACCACGAACGTCAGTCTTAATGAGGATAACAATGCACCAAATTTAAATTTCCCTTGGGCATTCATCAATTGTTCTATTACGTGGTAACGAACACCCACCAAACCAATAGCCAATGCTGACAATAGTTTGCCCGCCATTGAGTATCTGTCGTCAAAGAATAAAGAAACAAATGCCGGCCCCGCAGCCAGAAGAAATCCTCCGGCGGTGACTATTAGTGCATCTGACATTAATTGGTATCGCAAATACGCGCGTGACATGCCAAGCACCCCATCTACGGCAGATCGGCTCAGTGCAGGGAAGAAAACATTTAGCGATAACGTAGTAGCAATTTGATGCACTACGTTAGCAAGCAAAAAGGCAATCATGTAGTTGCCTAGCAGGCTTGCGTTGACCAGACCCCCGAGAATGAATACCTCAGCGTTTGCACTTAGAAACGTCAGTGGCGAGGCCAGCAGGATCCAGCGTCCTCTCTTTAAAAGCGAGACGGCAAGCGCCTTGTCGAGGCGCAACTTATTGCGCAAACCAGGCAGCGCTAGGTGGCTCAACATGACCTGAAGAATAGAAGATGAGATCGCCCCTGCGATGAGTGCCCAAGGCGAAGCAGTTGCTTTGGCGATTGCTACCATCACCAATACCGAGCACACTTGTGAAGTCAAAACGAATGCAGTTACGCGATTCAAGTCAAGATTTCGGCGCGCAGTAAGTACCTTCGTTGATTCAAACCCGTTTGTGAGCGCACTCAATGCCGCGCCGGCAATAAGTGCAGGCACCAGGGGGTTGGCATATACGTTGTCAATCGCCATTCCGAAATGCTGTAAACCTGCAATCAACAGCGCGCCCATCAACGCAACCATCAAGATAACTATTCCGCGAACAATCTGAACCACCCAGACGGTATCAAGAAATTCACGCGTTGGAACATCCTTTTTCTGGATCACCAACTGCCTCAGCCCAATATCTGAAAAAAGGTTGATCCCTAGTAGGATCATATTCACGATGCCGACCATACCGAAAGCGCTCGGAGCTAAATACTTTGCCAAAAAGATATTGGCAAGAAACCGAATCAGCTGGCCAATGAGTAACGCGCCAACTGAAATCACCCCCGCTTTCACTACCATAGCCGCGTCGCCCGACATGACGGCAATAGGAATGCCGGCCTGACAATCGCACGATCAAAGTACATTCCGACCATGGCCTCTTATGCCAAAAGCCGCTTTATGCGCGCTTTCAACGGCCAAGCGACATTGCGTGTGTAGTAATCGTTCACTGCGTCCTTCAAAAGGCCAGAAGATTTCAAGTCGGCTGCTTTGAACAGCCTATGTAACTGCCATGCATATTGAAAGGCAGCTTCATTCGCAGCAAAGTGCATCATGTGCGGTGCCGTAACCTCGCCAGTTTTGGTCCCAACAAAGGTGCATGCACCCTGCGTCGCATCCATAGATATCGTTCCGGATCGACCGGAGGCATAACGCGAGAAAAAATCTCCCTCTGGTTCCGGATTCAACCTCAACATCGTCATTGCTATGTCCATCACATCTTCGTCTGCGTATTTGATATCGCCACAATACTCCTGATGCCGGTTCGTAATGTCTCTGGCAAGATCGAAGACTGCAACACACTCGGGTTTTCGGAAGTACGCGTGCCCTGCACCGTCGATAACCACCAGTTCTTTCGCACCAATTTTCTGTAGTACGCGCGCCCGGTTCAATCCAAATGCACTGTGTCCCTCGCGCATGAATTTGCCGCACGCCGTATAGGGTTGGTTCGCCCACTTCATTGCGATCGGCTTAAGGTCACGAAACAATAAGACATCTGAGTCGAAAAAGAATGTGTTTTCAAACGGAGAGTACTTGTCTAGGTGTACCTTGTGTACAAATCCTCTAAGGCTAGGGTCCTCAGCCACTACGAAATCGAAATGCGGCTTCAATATCGCAGCGAGTTTGGGGGAACAAGCGACCGCCAACGGAACGCCTGGATTGGATACCTTGGCAGAAAGTGCCAAGCCAATTGCCTTTTTATAGTCACTTGGCGTAGCCAAGGTCAAAATTCCAAAATCCATATTCATTTACCCTGCAATTCAAATGGGTGCGTTCGTTTTGACAGATACCTGTCCATTACGCGTAGAAGCGCAGGTCGTTTTTGTTCGGTCGCCAAAGAGATCAAATAGCACACAGCTGGAATACCAATTGCACCTGCCAAGAATGAAACCGCGGTGTGGTTTTGGGGCGCCATCCCATTCATGGTCAGAAACATCAAAGGTAAATGCATCAAGTACAGCGTGAATGAAAAGGACGCGGCCCAGACTATAACTCGCCGGAAGTACTGCAAAAATGGCAACTTGATATACCTGGCTGCGTATAAATTGATTGCGACCAAGCTTGCCGTCACATAATCAATGGGGAATTCATTCGAAAATTCCAGATAACTCTTTTGATCGCCCCATATATCTTGCATCACCGACCTGGCAGCGCCTCCAAATCCTAGTCTATTTAAGACAACAAGGACAATCACGGGCAATAGAAATCCCAGAATGCAGGCGGGGACAACCTTTAGAGGTATACGGTCTCGAAAACGGTATGCCAACACACCAAGCACCCAACAGGGAAGTAGCAACAATACCTTGGGGCCAGATACCAATCCAACAATTAAAAGCCCAAGCCACTTGCCCCATCCTCGGCCGAAAACGAAGACACCAAAACCGAGGTAGTACATCACTTCATAACATAGTGACCAGTAGGGCTGATTATTAAAGACCCAGGCCTTTATGTTCCAAGATTGGCCCAGAAACAGCAAATTCGTTAATGTGCTAAATACCAATTCTTGTGACGAGTAAGGAGTGGTGAATTTCAAAGCCGATTGAAAAAATAGGGCCAAAACC
>JBDTAG010000247.1:0-6732 GCA_039924745.1 Rhodoferax sp. | reverse complement strand
GCCCATGGCCAAGTGGAGCTCGGGCGTGCGCGTCATCAACCAGGCACAAAACGCGGATGAAGCCTGGATCGTCGAGACCGTGCGCAAGCTGTCCGAACAAGCCGGCATTGGCATGCCGGAAGTTGGTATTTTTGAAGGCGACCCCAACGCCTTTGCCACGGGTGCCTTCAAAAACTCGTCGTTGGTTGCGGTATCCACCGGCCTGTTGCAAGGTATGACGAAGGAAGAAATCGAAGCCGTGATTGGCCACGAAATCGCCCACGTTGCCAATGGCGATATGGTCACCATGACGCTGATTCAGGGCGTGATGAACACTTTCGTGGTGTTCTTGAGCCGTGTCATTGGCTACGCCGTAGACAGTTTCTTGCGCAAGAGTGATGACCGTTCCGGCCCCGGTATTGGCTACTACATCACCACCATCGTCCTGGACATCGTGCTGGGCTTTGCCGCGGCCATGGTCGTGGCCTGGTTCTCGCGCCACCGTGAGTTCCGTGCGGATGCGGGCTCTGCTCAATTGCTAGGTCGCAAGCAGCCCATGATCAATGCGCTGGCCCGCTTGGGGGGCATGGCACCGGGCGAGTTGCCCAAGAGCGTCGCAGCCTTTGGCATTACCGGCCGCATCGGTCACCTGTTCTCGACCCACCCGCCGATTGAAGAGCGCATCGCCGCGCTGCAGAAATAGCTAGTCCAGCGGGGCCGGTTCGGTGTCGCCTGTGCGCAGCACCAGATCGGCCAGCAGTTCGCTGGATACATCGAGCCGAGCGGATAGCACGCGGGCAATATTGCGGTAGATGATGTGTGCGCTGTCTGCATAACCGTCGACCCGCTCACGGTCGAAGCGCATCGTGGCGCTGTCGCGGGTGGCCCGCACGGTGGCACTGCGCAAGTGGCCGCCTACCAAGGCCATTTCGCCAAAGCATTCGCCCGCTGACAGTTTGGCCAAGGTCGCAACCCGCCCGCCACGGTTTTTTTCCACCACGACTTCACCGGCGATCAGCACATGGAACGAGCTGCCAATATCGCCTTCATTGAACACCACATCACCCGCTTTGTGCGACATGTGCTCTGCCATGGCCAGCGTGCTCATCAAACAGTCGTGGGTCATGCCCTGAAAGACTTTGACCTTGTTGGCAATCTTTTGCACGATGGCCGCGTCCAGGTTTAGGCCAGCAGGCCGCACGATAATGTCAGCGCGGACATTTTCGGCAAAGATTTTGACGATGGCGGGATCAACTTTCATGGGGAAGAATATTACACCTGCTCTGCCAGCGCCCATGCCCCCTGTGCTACAACTTAGCCAAACTTCGTCCATTCCATACTGAGCAACGCACACCATGGCACTTTCTACCTGGCTCGCTTTTTTCGTCGCATCGTGGGCGATTAGCATCTCTCCGGGCGCTGGCGCTGTTGCAGCCATGAGCGCTGGACTCAACCACGGTTTTCGCAGGGGCTACTTCACAACCTTTGGGCTGATCCTGGGCATCTGGACACAGGTAATCGTGGTGGGTGTGGGCCTTGGCGCTTTGGTGGCGGCATCCAGCGCGGCGTTCTTGTTGGTCAAATGGGCGGGCGTGGCCTACCTCATTTGGTTGGGCATCAGTCAGTGGCGCGCGCCAGCCGTGCCCATGGTTGCAAAGGCGGATGGCGGATTGGTCGTCACGCGACGATCCATGGTGCTCAAAGGCTGGATGATCAATGCAGTCAACCCGAAGGGCACGGTATTTTTGTTGGCCGTGGTGCCACAATTCATGGTGCTGACGCAGCCGCTGTTGCCCCAGTATGTGGTGATTGCTGCAACGCTGGGTTTTACGGATTTGGTTGTCATGGCTGGCTACACGGCATTGGCTTCCCGTGTACTGGGCACCTTGAAATCGGTTCAACATATCCGCACGACAAACCGCGTGTTTGGCAGCCTGTTTGTAATTGCCGGTACCTTGTTGGCCCTGTTCAAGCGCGCTGCCTGATAGGCGATTAGGCTACCCCAATAGGCTGCGGGCTACTGCTTCCGCCACTTTGATGCCATCCACCGCCGCCGACAAAATACCACCCGCATAACTAGCCCCTTCCCCCGCCGGGTAGAGGCCGCGCACGTTGGTGCATTGCAGGTCGTCACCGCGCGGCATCTTCAGTGGGGATGAGGTGCGTGTCTCCACCCCGGTCAACACCGCATCGGCCATGTCAAAGCCCTTGATTTTTTTGCCAAAGGCGGGCAGGGCCTCACGGATGGCGGCAATGGCGTAGTCCGGCAGGCTGGGTGCCAAGTCACCCAGCAGTACGCCGGGTTTGTACGACGGCACCACGCTACCCAATGTTGTCGAACTTCGGGCTGCAATGAAATCCCCAACTAACTGCCCCGGTGCCTCATAGCTGCTGCCGCCCAGTGTGTACGCGCCAGACTCCAGTTGACGTTGCAGGACGATACCGGCCAGTGGGTGCGTAGCGCAGGCGCTACCCGCTGGATGCGTGGCTGCCAATGCGACTGCCTCTGCGGCATAGCGCGCGCCATCGACCGCGCCAAAGGCATGTACAAAGCTGGCGGCATCACTTGGGAAATCTGCAGGCTCAATGCCGACCACGATGCCGGCATTGGCGTTGCGCTCGTTGCGCGAATACTGGCTCATGCCATTGGTGACCACGCGCCCGGGTTCAGACGTAGCCGCCACAACCGTGCCACCGGGGCACATGCAAAAACTGTAGACCGATCGGCCCTTGCCCACACCATGCTCGGCATGGTGGACCAGCTTGTAATCGGCCGCGCCCAACATGGGGTGACCCGCATGGCGACCCCAGCGCGCGCGGTCGATCACGCCCTGCGGGTGCTCGATGCGAAAGCCCACTGAAAAGGGCTTGGCCTGCATCGCTACACCCCGGTCGTGCAGCATGGCAAAGGTGTCGCGGGCGCTGTGGCCCAGTGCAATCACCACTTGCTCTGCGGGTAGCGTGTAAATGCTGCCATTGTTGGTGTTTTGGACCTCTAGCCCTCGTGCAATATGAATACCTTGCTCATTTTTCAATAGCACGTCAATAACACGCTGCTCGAATCGCACCTCGCCACCCAGTGCAATGATCTGCTCGCGGATGCTCTCCACCACCTTGACCAGTTTGAAGGTGCCGATGTGCGGATGGGCCTCATACAAGATTTCGGCCGGTGCGCCCGCCTTGACAAATTCTTCCATCACCTTGCGGCCCAAGAAGCGCGGGTCCTTGATTTGGCTGTACAGCTTGCCGTCTGAAAATGTGCCAGCGCCGCCTTCACCAAACTGCACATTGCTTTCGGGCTTGAGCGTGTTTTTACGCCATAGCCCCCAGGTGTCCTTGGTTCGCTGGCGCACGGTGGTGCCGCGCTCCAACACGATGGGCTTGAAGCCCATCTGTGCTAACACCAGCGCTGCGAACATGCCGCACGGGCCAAAGCCGACGACGACGGGGCGCAGCGGCAGATCGTGCGGCGCCTGGCCGACGGCGCGGTAGGCCATATCGGGCGTTGCGCTGATGTGCGGGTGGGTGTCATGGCGCTGCAGCAGCGCGGCTTCTTGCGCCGGGTCTGCCAGCGTCAGGTCTACGATATAGACAACCAGCAACTCGGCCTTGCGGGCGTCGAAGCTGCGCTTGAAGACTTCCAAGTTGGCGATGCCATTGACCGGAACGCCCAGCGCAGCGGCGGCCAAGCCTTGCAGGGCAGAAATCGGGTGGGCTGCTGGCGCACGGTCTTCGTCCGTCTCGCTGGGAGCGTCGGCGGCGCGGCGTTCCTCCACGGGCAGGGCGGACAGCGGCAGTTTAAGTTCGGTGATGCGGATCATGGGGCCTTGGGCTCGTGGTTATCAAGCAAGAAGGCATTTTAGGTCGGTCGGCGTCGTCTTCCACGCGGGCCGTGCCGCGTCAGGCGGGCTGGTGAAGGCTGGAAACGTTTAATGCCGGCAAAGGCATGTCTGCGGTGCCCGGGCATACCCACCGCGGAAACTCTCGCGACGCATCGATGATGCCGCCGCTGGCATAGACGCCCGCAGGGTCGCGCAGTACGGCCATCTTGGAGACGATGTCCCTTACCGTTGCGGGGTCGGACAGCGACTGCTGTGCCAGCCTCTCGACCACGGCCTCGTCGATACGCAGTTCGCCGTCTGCGCCGAGAAAGGTTGCATGGCGCCAGTGGTAGATCTCGACGCACTTGCTGGTCAAAGTGAAGTGCTTTCCACGTTGCCAAAAATTTGAAAACAATCCATTGCCAAGATAAAACACCCAAGACCCTTCGTAGCCAGAAACGTCTGATGAGTGAGCGTCCGGGTTTCTAAACCACAGGCGATCGCCTGGGACGTAGTAGCCCGGCGGCAATGGGGCTTCCATGGAGCCATATTCATACAAAAAGGCGTCATGAAAACGACCTGATTTGATCGCCTGCCGTTCGCAATGCATTTGGATTGCATCCAGCAGGGCTGGATGCGTGCGCGCGAGCTCCTGGGCTATGGCCAGCAAGATCACGTATTCGCTCGCGCGGTAACACGAGAACGCATACAGCTTGCCGGAGGCATCCGGCTGGGTTGCTTTTTGCAAAGCTTCAATCAAAGACTTGCCCGGAAGCACCGTGAAACCAGTGTCCTCGTCGTAGGCCCAGCAATCGGTTGGGCGTTCCAGTTCGGTTGTGTGAAAAGCCAATTGGGTCCGGCGCGCTGCCTGCACGATATTGCACCGCATGCGAACAGCGGCCATCCATTCATCGGCGTTTGGGAAGTCAAATGCGCGCGGGGCGGCGAGCATGGTCACCACAATTTCTCGTTCGAGGTCTTGCAGATGGTTGTCGGTGTCCAGCGCCAAAGCCGTCGAGACGCCGGTCGTGTCTCCGTTGGGAACCCAGTCGTTGTAGAAGGGCTGCGCTAGCGTAAAGGATGCGACGCCGGGCAACGTGTCATGCGTGATGTAACGCGCCAACCCGAGTTCTCCTAACCACTCCAAAACCTGGCGTTGCGAGGCGCCTGCGTCCCCTTGGATGCGCACCCCGGCTGTGCTTAAAACAAGCGCCGCAGCGGTATGCGTCATGGTGCTTTGCGAAACATGTTCGACCTCAGGTTGCAAAGCAGCGTTAGCGAAGGGTTTCGCCAATTCGTATCTGTGCACAATGCACCTTTGCATTTGAACAAATATACTTCCAATCCAAACGGAGTTGATGGTCGACTGCGTGTAAAGTTTTATGTCTGAGAGGAGACCCACGTGACTACTGTGCAGATTCGAAATGCCGTCATCACCGCCACCATCTTGGCGGCAGCAGCAGGTGCGTACTGGTGGTTCCAGCGCAGTGCCGAGCACAGCCAGCCAACTCTGGTGGTCGCTCCCGTCGTTGCGTCTGCCGCCGTTACAGAGGCGCCTGTAGCGCCCGTCGTAGCCGCTGCCCAGCACTACCCTGTAGTGGACGATGGAGCACCCCACAACGCGCTGCCTACTCTGGACACCAGTGACCAGGTGGTCGTGGCGGCGCTGGTGAAGCTGGAGGGTCATAAGTCGTTTTCGACCTTGCTTCGGCCCGCCAGCTTCATTCGCAATATTGTTGCCACAGTTGACAATTTGCCGCGCGCGCAAGTGGCCAGGGAAAAATTGCCGGTTGAACCCTTGGGCGGCCATTTTGATGTCGTAACTGTCGATGGGGTTTTGCGCTTGGGTCCTGCCAATGCCACCCGTTTTCGGCCTTTGGTGGATGCACTGCAATGGATTCGCGTGCCGGCGCTGATGGACCTGTACGCGATGTATTACCCACTCTTTCAGGCGGCCTATGTTGAGTTGGGTTATCCCAAAGGCTATTTCAATGATCGACTGGTGGTTGCGTTGGATGATCTATTGACCTCACCACGAGTGGATGGACCCGTAGAACTCACACAGTCCAAAGTGCTGTATGAGTTTGCAGACCCAGCGCTGGCGTCTCGGTCCGCGGGCCAAAAAATCATGCTGCGGATGGGAGCTGAAAACGCATCAAAGGTTAAAGCCTTCCTCGCTGCCGTGCGTGACCGCGCGGTGCATATGGATCGTGCTGTTTTAAAAGCGACCTAGCGGCCAGGAAGGACTCTTCGCATGGATCGATAGGTCGCCACTGAATTGGTGAACACCGAAACTTGGTTGGAATGGGTGCAGTGGGTCAATGGGAAAGGCTCAAGCGGGCAAAAAACCCTCAATGGACAAATACCGTTCACCCGTGTCGTAGTTAAACCCAAACACGGTTGCGCCAGCTGGCAAATCTGGCAGCTTCTGCGCAATCGCCGCCAGCGTCGCGCCGCTGGATATACCCACCAAGATGCCTTCCTCGGCTGCGCAGCGGCGGGCGTATTCGCGGGCGGGTTCGGCATCGACCTGGATCACACCGTCGAGCAGACTGGTGTCCAAGTTGGTGGGGATAAAACCGGCGCCAAGCCCTTGAATAGCGTGCGGCCCTGGAGCGCCGCCCGAGATCACGGGAGATCCCGTGGGCTCAACGGCGTAAACCTTGAGTTGTGGAAACTTGGCCTTCAGCACCCGTGCCACGCCGGTCAGATGCCCGCCGGTGCCTACGCCGGTGATGATCGCGTCCAGACCATTGGGAAAATCGGTCAAAATTTCTTGGGCCGTGGTGCGCATGTGCACCTCAATGTTGGCCGGGTTTTCAAACTGTTGGGGGATCCAGGCATTGGGCGTGGCCGCCTTGAGTTCTTCGGCACGGGCAATGGCGCCTTTCATGCCCTTTTCTTTCGGGGTTAAGTCGAAGCGGGCACCATA
>JBDTAG010000246.1:0-6322 GCA_039924745.1 Rhodoferax sp. | reverse complement strand
TTTGACTTCAGGTTCTGGAGTAGCCACAGCCAGCAACGGAATGCCCAGCGATTCGCGCACCTTGTTTTCAATTTCGATCGACAAGGCGGCGTTTTCCCGCAAAAACTCACGGGCGTTGTCGCGGCCTTGGCCGATTTTTTCGCCCTTGTAGGCGTACCAAGCGCCGGACTTCTCCAGGATATTGGCCGTCACACCCATGTCGATGATTTCGCCATGGCGGCTGATGCCCTCGCCAAACAAGATGTCGAACTCGGCTGTCTTGAACGGGGGTGCCACCTTGTTTTTGACGACCTTGACCTTGGTCTCGTTACCGATCGCCTCGTCGCCCTTCTTGATCGTGCCGGTGCGGCGGATGTCCAGGCGCACAGAGGCGTAGAACTTCAGCGCGTTACCGCCGGTAGTTGTTTCGGGGCTACCGAACATCACGCCGATCTTCATGCGGATCTGATTGATGAAAATGACGGTGCAGTTGGTTTTCTTGATGTGGGCGGTGAGTTTGCGCAGGGCCTGGCTCATCAAGCGGGCTTGCAGGCCGGGCAATGAATCACCCATTTCGCCTTCGAGTTCGGCCTTGGGCGTGAGCGCCGCCACCGAGTCGACGACGATTAAATCGACCGCACCGGAGCGCACCAGACTGTCCACGATTTCAAGGGCTTGTTCGCCGGTATCCGGCTGGCTGATCAGCAGGTCTTGCAGGTTAACGCCCAGCTTTTGCGCATATTGAATATCCAGCGCATGCTCGGCATCCACGAAGGCGCATTGGCCGCCCAACTTTTGCATTTCGGCGATCACTTGCAGGGTCAGCGTGGTTTTACCCGAGGATTCTGGTCCGTAGATTTCGACGACACGGCCACGTGGCAGGCCACCGACGCCCAGCGCAATGTCCAGCCCTAGCGAGCCGGTGGAAACGACCTGGATGTCTTCAATCACCTCGCCTTCGCCCAGGCGCATGATGGTGCCCTTGCCGAATTGCTTCTCTATCTGGGCCAGAGCTACTTGCAGCGCCTTGGCTTTTTCGGCGTTGGCGCCATTGGTGTTGTTGGGGTTCTTGACAGCTGCGTCCATGGGGAAATCTCCTTAAAAATCAATGTTGGGCCGCAGCCACCGGTATTTGGTATTAATCACAGGCTGGATGCTTGAACAGTAGTTTAACGGTGCTTGTTGAAATCAGTAAACTACTTTTTTAGTCAGTTTGTATTACTATTAAAACCATGAGTGAATGGGCTTTTCCTAACCCTGGCGGATGGCGCCAAGCCCACATGGGCCATTGGCTGCGGCTGGCGCTAGAGCGTTTTGATACGCGGGTGCTGGCGCTGATGGCGCATGACCCTGGCATGCCGCTGGGCCTGGCGAATTTGGTCGCGCGGGGGCAGGTGGGTGCGGCGCACATCCACATCACCCGCCACCTGGCAACCGAAGGCTCGCGCCTGACCGAACTGGCCCAGAGCGCCGGTATGACCAAGCAGGCGATGGGCACCTTGGTGAACCAGTGCGAGGCGTGGGGCATGGTGACCCGTGAGCCAGACCCGCATGACGCGCGCGCGCGGCAATTGCGTTTTACCGCCACCGGCCTGGCCTGGTTGGACGCCTACCGCGCGGCCGTGGCACAGGCTGAGCTGGAGCTTCGACAAGCCGTAGGCGAAGAAGTAGCCACCGTGCTGTCCATTGGCTTGGAGGCCTACAGTGGTCAGTGAGATGGAAGGGTGCACGCCTAGAATGCAAAAAAACACCGAGGAGCTGACATGCGGATATTGATCGCCGAAGACGACCAAGTCTTGGCCGACGGCTTGCTGCGCGCCTTGCGCGGTGCGGGTGCTGCGGTAGACCATGTGGCCAGTGGCACGGAGGCCGACGCCGCGCTGATGACCAACACCGAATTTGACCTGCTGATTTTGGATTTGGGTCTGCCCAAGATGCACGGCCTCGAAGTGCTCAAAAAGCTGCGCGGACGCGGCTCATCGCTACCCGTGCTGATACTCACCGCGGCAGACGCCGTGGACGAGCGTGTCAAAGGCCTGGACTATGGTGCGGACGACTACATGGCCAAGCCCTTCAGTCTGCAAGAGCTTGAGGCGCGCGTACGCGCACTGGTGCGCCGTGGCGCTGGCGCCACCAGCAGCACTATCAAACACGGTCCGTTGATCTACGACCAGGCAGGCCGTGTGGCCACGATAGACGGCAAGATGGTGGAACTGTCAGCCCGCGAACTGGGGCTGCTCGAAGTACTGCTGCAACGTGCCGGGCGCCTGGTCAGCAAGGACCAATTGGTGGAGCGCCTGTGCGAGTGGGGCGAAGAGGTCAGCAATAACGCGATTGAGGTTTACATCCACCGCCTGCGCAAGAAAATCGAGAAAGGCCCAATCCGCATCGCCACCGTGCGTGGCTTGGGTTACTGCCTTGAAAAGATCGCTCCTTGAAAATATTTCAGCGCGAGCAACGCAGCCTGTTCGGAGAAATCCTGGACTGGATGCTGACGCCGTTGCTGTTGCTGTGGCCCGTCAGTCTGGTCCTGACCTGGCTGGTGGCACAAGGGATCGCTGGAAAACCGTTTGACCGTGCGTTGGAGTACAACGTAGGCGCGCTCGCGCAGTTGGTCACCGTCAGCCATAACAAAGCACAGTTTGTGTTGCCTCTGCCCGCGCACGAACTGCTGCGAGCAGATGACAGCGACGCGGTGTACTACCAGGTGTTGGGCACTTCCGGTGAGTTCTTGAGCGGAGAAAAAGGCCTGCCACAACCCTTGGAGGAAGAAAAAACCGTACCCGGCGAAGTCCGCATGCGGGACGATGAATTTCGTGGCGAAAGCATCAAAGTCGCTTACACCTGGGTCAAACTGGACGTGCCGGACAACAAAATGGCTCTGGTACAAGTCGCCGAAACTCTGGATAAGCGTTCGGTACTGGCCACCGAGATTGTCAAAGGCGTGATGCTTCCACAATTTGTCATTTTGCCGCTGGCGGTGTTGCTGGTCTGGTTGGCGCTGGTGCAAGCCATCAAGCCACTGCACCATTTGGAAGAACGCATTCGCGCGCGCAGCCCGGACGATCTGAGCCCGCTGGATGCCGAGGCCGTGCCGCTGGAGGTGGCACCACTGGTGTCATCCGTCAATGACCTGCTGATGCGCCTCAAGGATTCAGTAGCCACACAAAAACGCTTTTTGGCCGATGCGGCGCACCAGTTAAAAACTCCGCTGGCAGGCTTGCGCATGCAGGCCGATCTGGCCCAACGCGAAGACGCCAATGCCGAGGACTTAAAACAGTCGTTGCGCCAGATTGGCCGCTCCAGCATACGTGCCACCCACACCGTAAACCAATTACTGGCATTGGCGCGCGCCGAAAGCAGTGGCACGGCCATGAGTCAGCAACTCTGCAATCTGGTGCGCCTGACCATGGAAGTGGTCCGCGACTGCGTACCACGCGCGATGGACAAACACATCGATGTGGGCTACGAGGGCGCTGACCCGGATGACGCTGACGTCACGATGATGGGCAACCCCACGCTGCTCAAAGAAATGGTGCGCAACCTGATGGACAACGCCATCAACTACACGCCGTCCCATGCCGATAAGCCTGGCGTGATCACGGCCCGGGTATTGAAAGACCCCTTCAGCAAGGTGTTGGTGCTGCAGGTGGAAGATTCCGGGCCCGGCATTCCCGTGGCCGAGCGAGAGCTGGTGTTTCAGCCGTTTTACCGCGCATTGGGAACGGAAGCTGACGGCTCCGGACTGGGACTACCCATCGTGCTGGAAATTGCCCGCCAGCACCAGGCCAGCGTCACGGTAGAAGACAGTCGACCAGGTCAGTCTCCCGCAGGCGCTTGTTTTACGGTTCGTTTTGATCAGCTGGGGTGACGCCGTGTGAGCGCTAATTGCAGCTATGCAGCATTCGCCCAGCCAGAGCCGTTTTGAGATCGGCCAGCCGGGTTTTAAGCTCCAGCGTCACTGCTGGCAGCTTGAGCTGGGTTTGCGTGCCTTCTTGGCGCTCTTGAACGACTTTTGCGGTGTGTATTCCGCGCAGCGTCAGCTTGCTCAATTCCGCCACAGCGTCGGCCTGCTTGTCAAAACCGCCCAGCGAGATGCCTGGCTCCAAGTCGGGGTTATTCAGCGCTTGGGGAATCAGCTTCATCGCGGAGAGCTCACTGCGTTTTTTGGCCATCTGATCGGCGTTGGCAAACTTGCCCATGTAAACAATCCAACGCGCAGAAACCGCCACCGAATCCATCTGCCAACTACCGGGCGCCATCGATGTTTCCAATGCTTGGCGCAGGGTCGCGGTCTGCGCGTCGTCAAAGGGGCCGGCTAGCAGGCATTCTTTGGGGGCCAACTCGGACTGCTCCTGAACCTCGACACGTTTGGCATCAGCGGGGGTTAGCAGTTGTATCGCTTCGGGATGGATCTGCTGCGCTATGCGCTGGGGCTCGCTCTGCTGGGCGGGTGCAAAGCCATAGGCACGCAACATACCCTCGCTCCAGGCAAAGTAAACGCCGTTGGCCAGAATCAATATCAGTACAAACAGTCGCAACATAGGTTCAAGGCAGTTGGGTAAGTGACGAGGGAACTGGGCGCACGCTGACTTCTGCGCTGGTGATCTTCTTCAAACCGCGGTCGGTGTGTACCAGCAACGCGCCACTGGCGTCCACGCCACGGGCCATGCCCGTCACGCCGTCGCTGCACGCCAGTTCGCGGCCATACAAAAGGTCGCGCGCGTGAAACGCCGTGCGCAATGGCCCAAACCCTTCGGTGGCGAAACGCCGAATAGCCTTTACCAACGGGGCCGCCACCATGCCCAGCGCGGTCGGCGCATCCACATCTGGCAAGACCTCGGACAACGAAGCGGGCATTGTGCGCAAGCCTTGGCCGTCATTGCGAGGCAGGATGTTGATGCCCACGCCGATCACCGCGTAGCGCATTTCCCCCACGCTGGCGGTTTCGATCAAGATGCCGGCCAACTTGCGGTCTTGCAGCCATACGTCGTTGGGCCATTTGAGTTGGAGCGCGGGGTGCAGGCTCTCTACAACCGACAGCCCCATGGCCAAGGACAGGCCGGACCAGTCTTCGGGCACCAACGGCAAGCCAAGAGAAAAAGTCAAAGACGGCAAGGGGGCATCGTCAGCCTGCGCAGCATCGCTACCGCTTTCCCACGTGCGCCCCAAGCGCCCACGCCCCGCGCTTTGGCGCTCTGCGACCAACAGCACCGGCTCCAACTGCCCGGCACGGGCCCGGCGCATCAGTTCGGTGTTGGTGGAATCAATCTCGGGCAAGATTTCGACCGAGAACGTGGGCAGCGATGGCGACACCGCCTCCCAGATAGCCTCGGCCTGCCAGCGCACTGTCATCTCAGCGTTTTGGCGCCAACAAGGTGCCCCTGCAGTTGCTGGAACCACACCAGCAAGGGTGCTCGGCCTTGAGCTTCTTGGTGTAGCGCTCGTCCAGCATCAGGCCGTAGTCGTAATTGAGCTCTTCGCCGGGCGCTATGTCGCGCAGCGCTCGGATGAACACGCGGCCATCGACCTCATCGGCCTCGCAATTGCCGTCGCACGAATGGTTGATCCAGCGGGACGAGTTGCCACCAACCTTGGCGTCTATGACGTGCGTTTCGTCAATGTGGAAGTAAAACGTGTGGTTGGGGTCCTTGGGGTCATGCGGGTGACGCGCCAAGGCTTCTTGCCAGGTGATGATTTCGCCCACGTATTCGATGATGGTCTCGCCTTCACCAATGTCTTGCAGCGCGAACACGCCTTTGCCATGCACGCCGGAGCGCCGGGTTTGGATGCGGCGGTTGTCGCTTGGGGGCATGGTTTTGCTGCTGTTCACGTTTTTGCTCTCTTTTCTGCACGTCCGGAACGGAACCCAAAAATTTGGTATGGTGAATCGTATGGGCGCGCATGTGTGCGCCTGCGTATGTGCGCACCTGCGCGCACGCGAGAACTGGATTGTAGTCAGATGAAAACATTAGTTATTGCCGAGAAGCCTTCCGTAGCCCAAGACATCGTGCGTGCCCTCACGCCGACTGCGGGCAAGTTCGAGAAACACGACGAATACTTCGAGAGCGACAGCTATGTCGTCTCCAGCGCCGTCGGCCACTTGGTGGAAATCCAGGCGCCCGAAGAATTTGACGTCAAACGCGGCAAGTGGAGCTTTGCCAACCTGCCGGTCATCCCGCCGCGCTTTGACTTGAAACCTGTGGACAAGACCAAGACGCGGCTGAACGCTGTCGTCAAGCAGGCCAAGCGCAAGGACGTGACGCAGCTCATCAACGCCTGCGACGCAGGACGCGAGGGTGAACTGATCTTCCGGCTGATCGAGCAGTACGCCGGTGGCAAG
>JBDTAG010000245.1:0-6092 GCA_039924745.1 Rhodoferax sp. | reverse complement strand
ATTGGGTAAGGGCGTATGCCAAGGAAGGCCCGCTCAAAGGCGTGATTCTGTCCGGCAGCCACGCCAGCATTTACGAGGACACCACCGACAAGGCGCCGCAAGCGGTGTTTGAGCTGGGCGTGCCGGTGCTGGGCATTTGCTATGGCATGCAAGCCATGGCCCAGCAGTTGGGTGGCAAGGTCGAAGCAGGGCGCACGCGGGAATTTGGCTCTGCGCAGATCCGTGCACATGGGCACACCCGTTTGCTCGAAGGCATTGAGGACAGTACCACG
Source organism: Rhodoferax sp. (assembly GCA_039924745.1). Classification (GTDB taxonomy): domain Bacteria; phylum Pseudomonadota; class Gammaproteobacteria; order Burkholderiales; family Burkholderiaceae_C; genus Allorhodoferax. The sequence goes on along the minus strand of JBDTAG010000245.1, from coordinate 5,820 downwards.
GCCGAAGGCCACGGCATGCTGGATGTCTGGATGAGCCACGGCGACAAGGTAACCGAGATGCCCCCGGGCTTTACGCTGATGGCCTCCAACGCTGCATGCCCCATAGCGGCTATGGCCGACGAGGCCCGCCGCTTTTATGCGGTGCAGTTCCACCCCGAAGTCACCCACACCAAACAAGGCCAAGCGATCTTGAATCGCTTTGTGCTGGACATCTGCAAAACCCGCCCCGACTGGATCATGGGCGACTACATCGCCGAGGCGGTGGAGCGCATTCGCGCCCAGGTGGGCGATGAAGAAGTTATTTTGGGTCTGTCCGGCGGTGTGGATTCTTCAGTGGCTGCGGCGCTGATTCACCGCGCCATTGGCGACCAACTCACCTGTGTGTTCGTCGACCACGGCCTGTTGCGGCTGAACGAAGGCGACATGGTGATGGACATGTTTGTCGGCAAGTTGCACGCGAAAGTGATCCGTGCTGATGCCAGCGACCTGTTCCTGGGCAAGCTGAAGGGCGTTAGCGACCCGGAAGCCAAGCGCAAGATCATTGGCGGCGAATTCGTCACGGTGTTCAAGCAAGAGGCTGCCAAGCTCAAGGCGGCGGGCGCAAAGGGCGAGGCAGGAGGCCGCGCCGTCAAAGGTGCGGCGTGGCTAGCCCAAGGCACCATTTACCCTGATGTCATCGAATCCGGTGGCGCCGGTAACAAGAAGGCCGTCACCATCAAGAGCCACCACAACGTCGGCGGCTTGCCCGAGCAACTCGGCCTGAAGCTGCTGGAGCCACTGCGCGAATTGTTCAAGGATGAAGTGCGAGAGTTGGGCGTGGCGCTGGGCCTGCCGCACGACATGGTGTACCGCCATCCGTTCCCCGGCCCCGGCCTAGGCGTGCGGATTCTGGGTGAGGTCAAAAAAGAATATGCGGATTTGCTGCGTAAAGCAGATGCCATCTTCATCGAAGAGCTGCGCAATTTCAAAGATGACGCCACCGGCAAAACCTGGTACGAGCTCACCAGCCAGGCCTTTACCGTGTTCTTGCCCGTCAAGAGCGTGGGCGTCATGGGCGATGGCCGCACCTACGACTACGTAGTGGCACTGCGCGCTGTGCAAACCAGCGACTTTATGACCGCAGACTGGGCCGAACTGCCCTACGCCTTGCTGAAAAAAGTGTCTGGGCGCATCATCAATGAAGTGCGCGGCATCAACCGCGTGACCTACGACGTGTCCAGCAAACCACCGGCCACGATTGAGTGGGAATAAATCTGCAACGAGGGGAATGACATGCGCGGACTGTTTGGAATCGTCGGCTTGCTCCTTACGCTAGCCATCATCGGAGTCTTGGCCAAAAAACAAATGACGTCAGTGACCACCGTATCGCCGCCAGCCGGATTTGCTAGCGCGCCTGCAGGCGCTACCGTCCAGCAGCAAAGCCAGTTGATACAACAGCAGGTCAAGCAAAGCGTAGAGAACTCGTTGCAACAAAAGCACCCCATGCCGGATGACCAGTAGTACATGGTGAAAAGTGACTCTAGCCCTCGTGGATATTGAATACCAAGCTATTTAAATGGTAGCAAATGCGAGCGATGCCGACTTCATGCGCATGGCGCTGGCTCAGGCTCAAAGTGCGGCTACTGCGGGTGAAGTGCCCGTGGGGGCGGTCCTCGTCAAGGACGGCCAAGTCATTGCCGTTGGCCGCAACGCACCCATAGGTTCACACGACCCCACGGCCCACGCCGAGATCGTCGCGCTGCGCGCAGCAGCCCAGGTGCTTGGGAATTACCGCTTGGATGGTTGCGAGTTGTTCGTCACGTTGGAACCCTGCGCCATGTGCAGCGGCGCTATGTTGCATGCGCGACTGGCCCGGGTGGTGTTCGGCGCGGCAGACCCCAAAACGGGTGCGGCGGGGTCCGTGGTCAATCTGTTCGCCGATACCCAACTCAACCACCAAACCCAGGTGGTGGGCGGTGTACAAAGCGACGCTTGCACTGCGATGTTGCAGGCGTTTTTCCAGACCAAGCGTGAAGAAAAAACACGGGAGAAGAAAGCGATGCACCCTCTACGAGACGACGCCGTACGCACACCCGACGCACAATTTGCGGAGCTGCCGGGCTACCCATGGGCACCGCAATATGTGAGCGACCTACCGGCGCTGGCCGGTCTGCGCATGCACTATTTGGATGAAGGCCCGAAAGACGCGGAGCTCACCTACCTCTGTCTGCACGGCAACCCTGCCTGGAGTTACCTGTACCGCAAGATGATTCCGGTCTTCTTGCAGGGCGGGCACCGCGTGGTGGCTCCCGATCTGGTTGGTTTTGGCAAAAGCGACAAGCCCAAGAAAGGGTCTGCGCATCGCTTCGGATTTCACCGCCAGATCTTGTTGGAGTTGGTGCAGCGGCTGGACTTGCAACGTGTCGTATTGGTTGTGCAAGACTGGGGTGGCCTGCTGGGGCTCACGCTACCCATGGCCATGCCGGAGCGGTTCAACGGTCTGTTGGTTATGAACACCACCTTGGCCACGGGAGATACTCCCTTGTCGCCCGGCTTTATTGCCTGGCGCGAGATGTGTTCCAATCAGCCTGAGTTCGACATAGCGCGTCTTTTCGCCCGTGGCAATCGCCAACTGTCCCAGGCCGAGTGCGACGCCTACTCAGCGCCATTCCCGGACAAAGGGCACCGTGCTGCGACCCGCATATTCCCGGACATGGTGCCCGATGGCCTGGACGCAGATGGCGCGGCCGTATCGCGCGCGGCCCGTGATTTTTGGCAGACGCAGTGGCAGGGCCAAACCCTGATGGCTATCGGCATGCAAGACCCGGTGCTGGGAGCGCCCGCGATGGAGCAATTGCGGCAGTCCATACGCGGATGCCCGGAGCCTTTGCGCGTAGAGGAGGGCGGACATTTCCTGCAGGAGAAGGGTGAACCGATTGCGCAGGCGGCCGTACGTCTCTTCGGAAAGGTTTCATTGAAGCGGTAGGCGATGAGGGTAATCCCCATACTGTTGCTTTCGCCTTTCAAATTGTTTTGCATTGTTTTGGTTGTTTGCTAACAATTTTGTTATTGGTGGTGCACAATGTTTGATAAGACAACTGACAGACAACCACTTGTAGCTTGAATGCATACCGATACTGATACGCTGCATTTCCTGGATGACGAAAGCGACACCGGAGTCACTGCGGGACAGGTCTGGCGTTTGATGGTGATCGACGATGAACCGGATGTTCATCGTGCTACGACGTTTGCGTTAGCGGGTGTAAAGATACTGGGCCGACCGTTGGAGTTTCTGCATGCCTATTCGGCGTCTGAAGCAACTTTGCTGTTGAGTTCAGAGCCAGACGTCGCGGTTGTCTTACTGGATGTGGTTATGGAACGCGAGGATGCAGGTCTCGCTTTGGTAAAAACCATACGACAAGATCTGCGCCTGGCAGAGTTGCGCATCATCCTGCGCACCGGTCAGCCGGGCTACGCTCCAGAGATCGAGACGATCCACGATTTCGACATCAACGATTACAAAACCAAATCCGAGCTGACACGTACCAAGCTGTATGCCACGGTGACGGCTGCGGTACGGGCTTACGAACAGATACGCAAGCTGGATCAATTGGCGTTTTACGACCGCCTGTGCAGTTTGCCCAACCGCAACAAGTTCATTGATTTGAGCGATGAACGACTCGCTTCGAAGCAGTTCACGTCGGATGTCATTGCCATTTTGGATATTGACGATTTTTCAGAAATAAACGACGCATTGGGACACCAACAGGGTGATCGTTTGTTACAGGCGGTGGCTGAGCGTTTGAAGTTGGAACTCGGCTCAGACGTCGTTTTGGCCCGTTTGGGCGGAGATACCTTTGGCCTGATGGGCGATAGCTGTGTTTTAGACCCATTGACGGTGCTGGACCTGTTCCGTGCACCGTTCAGCGTACAAGACGACACCATGGTCGTTACCGCCACTATGGGTTTGACGCAAGAACTGGGCGAAGGTATAGCGGGACGCGATGCGCTCAAAGACGCCAATATTGCGCTCAAACTGGCAAAGAAAAACCGTCGCGGCGGTTTTGTCATGTTTTCCTCCAAGATGGGCGCCGACATCCGAGAACGGGTGCGTCTTTTGCAGGCGTTGCGTCACGCAGTCGAGAGTGAACGTTTGTTCGTGGTGTACCAGCCGCAAGTGAACTTAGCGAGCGGAAAATTGGTTGGGGTGGAAGCACTGATTCGTTGGCGCAATGAAGATGGCACTTTTGTTCCACCCGACCGGTTTATTCCGCTGGCCGAAACTTCTGGAATGATCATCGCCATCGGCGACTGGGTACTGCGTGTGTCGTGCCTTGAGTTGGCGCGCTTGCAGGCGCTGGGTTTGCCGGATTTGCGTATGTCCGTCAACGTGTCTCAAATACAGTTTCGCCACCCTGGGTTCTTGGATAAGCTGCGTTCTGCACTAACGGACACGGGTATAAATCCCAAATGCCTTGAGCTGGAGATCACCGAATCGGTAGCCATGGAAGATCCTGATTTCATGCTGGAAACCTTGCACAAGGTTCGCAAGATGGATATTTCGATCGCCATTGACGACTTTGGTACAGGCTATTCGTCGTTGAGTCATTTGCGCCAATTGCCGATCGACCGACTCAAGATCGACCGCGCCTTTGTAACCGAATTGAACAGCGCTGTGATGGGGGGGCATATCGCTTCCATGGTGATTGAATTAGGCCGAAACCTCAACCTGACGGTCATCGCCGAAGGTATCGAAGAAGAAGAGCAAGCGCAGACGCTTTTGAAAATGGGTTGCCATGAAGGGCAGGGTTACTTATATGCCAAGCCAATGGTAGCGCCGGATCTGGTCAACTGGATTCAACAGCGCAGTGCATCGACCTGAGTCTTTCGGCCAGATTCACTGGCCGATAATGGCATGGTGAAAAAACACATATATATCTATTCCCCATCCGGTGCGGTCCGCGACAAAGCCGCTTTCAAACGCGGTGTCCGACGTCTTCAATTCTTGGGCCATGAGGTCGAAGTTGATACCGATGCATTGTGTAGCCACATGCGGTTTGCCGGTGATGACGCGACAAGGTTAGCTGCCATTCATCGCGCCGCAGCCAGTGGCGCCGATGTCGCACTTATTTCCCGTGGCGGGTATGGTCTCACACGCATCCTGGGCGGTATTCGCTACAAAGTGCTTGCCAAGGCGATCGAACGCGGCACGCAGTTTGTTGGTATCAGCGATTTCACTGCACTGCAACTGGCTTTGCTGGCGAAAACTGGCAGCGTGACATGGGCCGGTCCGGCTTTGTGTGAAAGCTTTGGCGTGGGTGGCAAGTCCAACCTGTTGGACGGAAATGGGCAAGCCGAAGAACTCGTTCCTGATGACATCATGGAAGATTGTTTCAACGACATGTTGACCGGGCAGGGCGAAGGTACAGGGTGGCGCCAAAACCGAGAGGCTGGCGAGCTGCAAAACGCCATCGTGCGGGTTAACAATGCAACCGTCTGGGGTGGCAATCTGTCGATGGTTGTCTCCCTGATGGGAACGGAGTATTTTCCTCCCATAACGGGTGGTATTTTGTTTCTGGAAGACGTGGGCGAACACCCATACCGTATCGAGCGCATGCTGACCCAATTACTGCACGCTGGTGTTTTTGCCAAACAAAAGGCAATCCTGCTGGGGCAGTTCACAGAATACAAACTATCCGGACACGACAAAGGGTTCAAACTTCAAACGGTGTTTCAGTGGCTAAGAACGCAGACCAAAACTCCGATTTTGACCAATCTGCCCTACGGTCATGTAGCCACCAAAGTGCTCATACCCGTCGGCGCCAAGGCTGATCTGGTGGC
>JBDTAG010000244.1:0-2856 GCA_039924745.1 Rhodoferax sp. | reverse complement strand
CAGCGGCCTGTGTCAATGCTGCATGTTGTGCAGGGTCCTTTTGCGCAGCCTTCCATTGCGTCACGCTCCAACCACGCGGCAGGTACCCGTTGATGATGTCGTGGGCCGAGGTCTGGTCGGTGACGATGTCGGGGCGCGCCAGCTTGCCACTGGCTCCACCTGCTTTGGCGCGGCGTGCCAACTCGGGCACGATGTCGGCCGCATTGCCGCACAGCGCGATGGACACTGCCTTTTTCTCAGACGTGTACTTGGCGATGCGCGCCAATGCGTCGTCCAAATCCGTGGCTTGTTCGTCCACGTAACGGGTGCGCAGGCGGAAGTCGATGCTGCTTTGCTGGCACTCGATGTTCAGCGAGCAAGCGCCCGCAAACGTGGCGGCCAACGGCTGTGCGCCACCCATGCCGCCCAAGCCAGCGGTCAGCACCCAGCGGCCTGCCAGATCGCCGTTGAAATGCTGGCGCCCGGCTTCGACAAAGGTCTCATAGGTGCCCTGCACAATGCCTTGCGAGCCAATATAAATCCAGCTACCGGCCGTCATCTGGCCGTACATCATCAAACCCTTGCGGTCCAGCTCATTGAAGTGTTCCCAGTTGGCCCACTTGGGCACCAGGTTGGAGTTGGCGATCAGCACGCGCGGTGCGCCGGTGTGGGTGCGGAACACGCCCACCGGTTTGCCCGATTGCACCATCAGCGTCTCATCGGCTTTTAGTTTGCGCAGGCTATCCAGAATCGCCTCGAACGCGGGCCAGTTGCGTGCTGCTTTGCCAATGCCACCGTACACCACCAACTCATCCGGGTTCTCAGCCACCTCGGGGTCCAGGTTGTTTTGCAGCATGCGAAAGGCTGCTTCGATTTGCCAGTTGGCACAGCTCAGTTCGGGGCCACGGGGCGCGCGCACGGGACGCGGCTTGGCGTCAGAGAATGGAGAGGGGGAATGTGCAGCCATGGTGATTGCTCCGGGGCGAGGGTTGGTACGATGGGGATAAATGTTAATGTAGTTGTCTATACAACTTATTGCAATTCCGGGTTAACCCTAGTTATAGTTGAAGCCTCGTTTCTTTTATCATGTTGTCTATACAACTTGTGCAAATGACCGACTTTAGTAGACCATTCGTATCCGATGTCGCATCCCATGTCCCAGAACCCATTGCCCGCCTACGAACAGGTCAAAGCTTTCGTCAAAGCCCAGATCAACAGTGGGCTTTGGCGCCCGGGCGACGCCGTACCTAGCGAAGCCGCATTGCAGCAGCAATTCGGGCTGAGCCGCATGACGGTCAACCGCGCGGTCAAAGAGCTGGCGGTGGAAGGCGTGGTGACCCGCGTGCAAGGTTCTGGCACGGTGGTGGCGCAGCTGCACCGCATCTCCAGCACACTAGCCGTGCGCGATATCCACGAAGAAATCTTGGAGCGCGGCCACACGCACAGCACCACGGTGTTGCTGGTGGAGACAGTTAAAGCGGATGCGGTGTTGGCACAGTCGCTCAAGGTGCGCGCGGGGTCCAAAGTCTTCCACTCGGTACAGGTGCATTTTGAGAATGGCGTGGCCATCCAGTTTGAGGACCGCTACGTCAACCCCGCGTCGGCCCCGCACTACCTCGATGCAGACCTGACCCAAACCACGCCCACGCACTACCTGTTGGAGCATGCGCCGTTAACCGAAGCCAGCTACTCCATTGAAGCCGCTTTGCCCAGCGCGCAAGAGGCCAAGGCGCTGGACATCAGCCCTACATCACCGTGCCTGGTGATGAAGCGCAGAACCATCAGTGGCACCCGCGTGGCCAGCATTGTCCGGCTGGTGTATCCCGGTGTTCGCTACAGCTTCGGCGGGAATTTTCAACTATGAGTTGGCACACCGTGCATCTGGCCGACGTGCCTGCGACCCACTGGCGCAACGGCGGTGGCATGACCCGCGAGCTGGCGGCCTGGCCCGTAGAAGGCGCGTGGCGTTGGCGCATGTCGGTGGCTGAGGTCAGCGCCAACGGCCCGTTTTCGCGCTTTGACGGCATCACGCGCTGGCTTGCGGTGCTGAAAGGAGTGGGTGTTGCACTGACCGTGCACACACCGTCTGACAGCGACGATGCAGGCGCGAGCGAACATCGTCTGACCATTGCCGAGCCACCTTTGTGTTTTGACGGCGGCGCCACCACGCACTGCACATTGCTGAGTGGCCCCACCCAGGATTTCAACCTGATGGTTGCAGACGACTGCCTGCCGGCCCGCATGGTGCGCGTGCACGGTGACCTGCGAGTATTGGCAAATGCTCACAAAATGATAGCTATATATGCAGTGGACACGAGGGCTAGCGTCCGATTTAATGATGAAGACTTGTTTGTACCCGCTGGCACCTTGGTCTGGCGCACGCTGACCAAGGCCGCCACCGTGCACATCACATGCGACCATGCGTTGTGGATGGAACTCTGCGTATGACCGTGCAACTGTGGACCCACTGCAACGCAGCCACCATGGCGCCCGGTGCAGACCAACCGTATGGACTGATTGAGAACGCGGCTTTGGTCGTAGATGGCGAAACACTGGCGTGGGTCGGACCGCATGCGGCGTTGCCCTCCGAATGGCTGGAGCGCAGCACCGTGGTGCACGATGCCGGCGGCGCCCTCATCACTCCGGGCTTGATCGACTGCCACACGCATTTGGTGTACGGCGGCGACCGCGCCAACGAATTCGAGATGCGGCTCAATGGCGCCAGCTACGAAGATATCGCGGCTGCGGGTGGCGGCATTGCTTCTACCGTCCAAGCCACACGCACCGCCACGGCATACGAGTTGCAGGCCAGTGCAGGGCGACGCTTGCGCAATTTGATCAACGAAGGCGTGACCACGATCGAGATCAAGTCCGGCT